>CAZJYF010000145.1:0-8598 GCA_964549665.1 uncultured Saprospiraceae bacterium | reverse complement strand
TAATTACGTCTATGAGAAAAATGTGGAGAGCGTCAAACGCATCAGCGAATTGCAATATCAATCAACCCATGAAATTTATGTGAAGTTTATGAGCTTCAAAAAGGGAAAAAGTAAGGATCGCGTAATTCCAAACGACTATACTGCATTCTTGAAAAATAAAGAAATATACAATTTGATTACTTTTCGCCTTGCCGGGAAGAAGGGTGTAATAATAATGGCATCCAAACTAGCGGAAGAAACACGGAAAGTGCGCGAGTTGCTGAAGGAGGAGTTAAACAGGAAAAACTAAGAGCTTGTTGGGAGATTAGGTTTCGAGGGAAAAAGTGTCAGTTTTTGATGAGACAAGGCGGAAAATTAGGAGCATAGCCGTAGCTACGTGACTAATTTTTCAACGCAGTATCATCAAAAACAGGCATTTTTTCACCGGAAGCAAATCTCTCAACAAGCTCTAAAACAGGGTGCTCACCCTTCATTTGCTGCCACGGCTTCTTCCAGTTTTTGCCCCAAATAAACCAATTGACAGCCGTCTTCGATTTTCACCGAATCCAAATCATAGGGAATGACCTTTATTAAACCATCGGGCTGTTTGATGAATATGGGCATACTTTTGGGGCGTTTCGAAAATTCTTTCATCAGGCGCAAAAGATGTTGCCGGGATTGCAGGGGTACTTCGTACAAATCGGGGAAATCGCGAACGGCTTCGTTCAGGTTCAGGTAATCGTCGGAGTAGGAAAGAATGCCTTGCGGCGGCAATTTGGACTTTTCCAATTTCATCTCTTCGGAGGTAAGAAGACGGAAAGTGCCTTTATCACCAAAAAGTCGCTTATATTTTTGAATGGCAAATTTATTCACCTCGGCACTACTGGTCATCGCTACCAAATAACCCATGTCCAGTAATTCAAAATGGTCGTCTAATTCATCGCCATAGATGTTTACCTGGAAGGCTTCCAGACCCAATTCCTCTGCTTTTTTAATGCTGCCGGCATTGCTATCCACAACGACGACTTGGCGTTTATTATCGTGGAGGTATTTGCCAATGGTCCTGGCAGCTTTATTCGCTCCGATAATAAGAAAACCCTCTGCCGAAGCCTGATAAACTTTGAGCAACTTAGCAAACCACCTTGCCGTAGTCGCATTGAGCAGCACCGTTCCGAGAACGACCATAAAAACCAATGGAGTGATATAATTGGCTCCCGGAACGCCGGTGGCGGAGAGTTTGATGCCAAAAAGAGAAGCCATTCCCGCAGCAACAATACCTCTTGGCCCGACCCAGGAGATGAATATTTTTTCCCGCGTATGGAGCCCTGAATTCCTTGTGCTCAAAAATACCCCTAGGGGGCGAAGGAATAAAATGATGATGCCAAACAGGACCAAACAACGCCAGTTTTTTAATAATTCCAAATCAGCCAGGTTGATATTCGCTGCGAGAAGAATGAACAAAATGGAAACCAACAGAATGCTCAGCGATTCTTTGAAATAGAGGATTTCCTTCAAATGCGGAACATCGAGATTGCCCAACACCATGCCCATAGTTACAACGGCCAACAAGCCGCTTTCTTTTGCCAGCACATCCGAAAACACAAAGGCCCCCAATACCAAGGCAAGGGTGAAAACATTGAGTAAAAAATGGGGAATCAATTCCCGCTTGATCATTTGTTGGAGGGTGAAAGCAGCCAGGGTACCCATGGCTAATCCAATCAACAATATGGTTGCAAATTCTTTAAAAACGTGAGAAGTAAACTCCATCGCACCATGGCCGGACACGATAAAACCAAACACCAAAACTGCTGACAAGGCCCCTATCGGATCAATGAGGATTCCTTCCCATTTCAAAACGGTGGAAACGTTTCTATTTAACGGGACATTTTGCAAAATGGGCGCTATGACCGTCGGTCCGGTCACGATGATTAAGGCAGAAAATAGAAAGGACATGGCCCAATTCAGGTCCATGATAAAATGAACGGCTAAGCCCGCACCGAGAAAAGTGATTAGGGAACCCACCGTAATTAGCTTCCCGATGGCAGGGGCTACATCCTGAATTTCCCTTTTTTTCAACGTCAAGCCGCCTTCAAAAAGGATAATGCCGATAGAAAGAGAAACGAAGTAGAAAAGGTATTGTCCCGGAAATAGCCCCTTGCCGGATTCTGGCTTGAAAAGAGGCTCTATCAATTTGTGCCCATCTTCTGTCCAAAGAGTCGAAATGGGTCCGACTAACAAGCCTACTAAAATCAAGGGGAGAATGGCAGGCACTTTGGTGCGCCATGCCAGCCACTGCGCAAAAATTCCTAAAATGATGATTCCGGCCAGTTCCAACATTTGGGGTTATTTTTTTTCAAGCGCCATTTCTGTCGCCGCCTGTTTCTTTTCAATTTTCACCGCAATAAAAATACTCGCTTCGTATAGGATGTACAATGGAATGCCTATTAAAAATTGCGTCACCACATCCGGGGGAGTCACGATGGCTGCAACCGCCAAAATGATCACAATGGAATGCCTCCGGTAACTCCTCATAAAGTCTGCTGTTACCAAACCCACCTTTGCAAGGAAGTAAACGACCATGGGCAGTTCAAAAACCAAACCTGCCGGCACCGTAAACATAATCATGTAATTCATGTAGGAAGACAAAGAAGGAGTGGCCGTGACGCCTTGAATTTGATAACCTACCAGAAAAGAAATGGCAAAAGGAGAGATGACATAGTAGCCGAACAGCACCCCCGTCAAAAATAGGGCAGAACAAATCAAGACGACGCCCCGGGTTACGTTGCGCTCTGTTTCATACAATCCCGGCTGCACAAAACGCCAGATTTCCCAAAAAATATAGGGGAAGGAAAGCACGACGCCAAGCATTATCGAAATCTTGATATGGGTGATGAAAAGCTCTCCCAAAATCGGCGTGATGAAGTTGAATTCAGGCGGGAAGAAACACATGGAATCACCCAAACCTATTGCATGTGACAGATTGCAGATAGCCCGGTAAGTAATAAAGTCTTGGTATTTGGGGGCAAACAGAATGGAATCGAAGATAAAATCTTTGGCGAGGAAGATGGCGATGGCAATGACCACAACGGCTAAAATCGACCGCACCAAATGCCACCGCAATTCCTCCAGGTGGTCGAGGAACGACATCTCTTTTTCTTTTTGTTGAACCGGTTTGTCCACGTCGATTTGGTCTGGCAGCATAGCTTTCAAATTTGTGCAAATGTAAGGAACCCAAATTAATTCACTCTCTAGGTTGCTTCTTTTTCCTTTTCTTTTACTTTAAATCAGCCAAAGTGTAAATTACGCGGAAGAACTTCCCAAAATTCGGACAACACAATTGGGTGAGAAATGATTATTTATCACCCAATAAAATCGGCAAAATCCAAGGGTGAACAGAATAAGCAAATACCCTAATGACCCATTATTTATCGAAAACCGATTTGAGGAAACGGCGTTTCTCCGATACCGCGTTTAGCGTGTCAGAAAGGCATTGGAATTTCGACAGCAACGGATACTATGGCTGAAGAAAACGCCACGATAAGATGAAAAACAGCGTTGTTCTTTAGCTCCGGGTTCCTTCCTTTTCCAAAGCGGCATCCCGTAATTGTTGGAGGAATGGCGAGGCAAAAATAAATTTTTGCAGCGTCTCGTTATCGCTGTTCATCACTTCCGATTTATTTCCCGTCCAGGCGAGATGCCCATCGTGCAGCAGGGCAATATTGTCGCCAATGCCCATCACGGAATTCATGTCGTGGGTGTTGATGATGGTGGTAATATTGTTGTCGTAGGTGATATCCTGAATGAGTTCGTCAATGAGGATAGCTGTTTTCGGGTCTAAGCCGGAATTGGGTTCATCGCAGAACAAATACTTGGGATTTAGAACGATAGACCGGGCAATACCTACCCGTTTTTGCATACCGCCGCTGGCTTCGGAAGGATATTTATCGTTGATACCTTCGAGATTGACCCGCTCCAGGCACCAATTCACCCGGTCAACTTTTTCCTTCAACGTCCAATTGGTAAACATATCGAGCGGGAACCTTACGTTTTGTTCTACCGTCAAAGAATCGAACAGGGCCGAACCTTGAAACAACATTCCGATCTTCATTCGGATTTCTCGCAATTCTTTTTTACTCAAACAACACATGTCTGTCTCATGGAACCAAATTGCTCCGGTAGTGGGTTTTACCAACCCCACCAAAATTTTAAGTAGGACGGTCTTTCCCGCGCCGCTTCGACCGATGATGAGGTTGGTTTTTCCTTGCTCGAAAACCAGGTTGATGTCTTCAATGATTATCGTTCCATCAAAAGATTTAGAAATATTTTCGGCTTTTATCATTTAATGCACATTCTTAAAGTTCGCGTTATTTTTGAAATAAAATCACAAATCTCATCCCGTTAAAAGAACCGCGAGTAGGTAGTCGGCCAGCAAAATCAATACATCGCTGAAAACGACGGCATTGGTACTCGCCCTGCCCAATTCGATGCTACCGGCTTTCACATAATATCCCTGATAGCAGGAAACACTGGTGATGATGAATGCAAACACCACTGCTTTGACGTACATCATGGTCACGTTAAAAGGAACGAAAAAGGAGCGAAGGCCACGGATGTATTCTTCATTCGTCAATTCGCCTGGAAGAACCGTAGCCACGTAACCACCAAGTACACCGATATAAGCTGCCAGCGTCACAAGAAGAGGAATTACCACCAACGCGGCAATAATTTTTGGTAAAATCAAATACGCTCCGGTGTTTACGCCCATGATCTCCATGGCATCGATGTGCTCTTTCTGCCGCATCCCTCCCAACTCAGTGGCCATATTAGAACCAACTTTCCCAGCCAAAACCAGGCAGGTAATCGTCGGCGCAGATTCAATGATGGCCAAGTCTCTCACGATGTAGCCGATGTACCATCTGGGAACTAAGGTTCCGTCCAATTGATAGGCAAACTGAATCGCCGTAACCGCCCCAATGAAAATGGAAATCAGCGCCACCACTGTCAATGACCCAATTCCAACGTCTTCCATCTGCCGCAGGGTTTCTTTCCAGTACATCGAAATCTTTTCCGGGCGGGAAAAAACCGAGCGCAACAAAATGATGTAGCGTCCAAAATTGTATAAAAAATTGAAATTCATAATTTGCGCTGTTCAAGACATTGGTTCCCCAGTTTTTCTCCTTTCGGAAAATCAAAGGAACTTAAAAGACCGCCAAAATTAGCGTAATTTTGAACAAATGAAAAACGAATCCGTTGAAACGGTCTTTTCGAAGGAAAATAAGGAAGGCTTCGATAAAGGGAAGTGGTTAAATTGTTGAATTCCCAAACTTGGAAAATTCGGGGTCTAAGACTACTTTTACCACCTCACCAATTCTAAAAAATGAAACGAATAATCATTACAGGCGCCACCAAAGGAATCGGCAGAGCTACTGCCGAAACATTTGCAGACGAAGGCTTCGACCTCGCCCTTTGCGCCCGCACCCTATCAGATTTGGAAACGTTCAAAGAAGAACTCCTTTCCAAACATCCCGATATGGAAGTCCTCATCCAAGCGGTGGATATGAGTGAAAAAAAAGAGGTTCTGGCTTTTGCCGAATTCATAAAATCCCACTGGCAGGAAATGTCTATTTTGGTAAATAATGCAGGGTTGTTCCTTCCCGGTGAAATCCACAAAGAAGAAGAGGGTGTCCTGGAACAGATGATGGCTGTCAACCTTTACAGCGCTTACCACTTTACCCGTGCGATGCTGCCCCTGTTGCTGGAAAAGCAGGCAGGGCACATCTTCAATATGTGCTCCATTGCAAGTCTTTTCGCCTACCCAAACGGTGGTTCCTACAGCATTTCCAAATTTGCACTGCTGGGTTTTTCGAGGGTGCTGCGGGAAGAATTGAAAGACAAAGGCATCAAAGTCACAGCTATCCTGCCGGGCGCCACCTGGACGGATTCCTGGGCAGGCGTGGATTTGCCGGAAAGCCGGCTGATGCAGGCAAAGGACATCGCCCTCGCTGTGCTGAGTGCCTCAAAAATGAGCCCTTCGGCGGTGGTGGAAGAAATTGTTTTACGACCCCAGTTGGGGGATTTGTAGGAAAATAGTCGGTTCTCTTCAAACCTTCACTTTCAGAAACTTCCTAATCTCTTCCAACTCCTCTGGCTTATTGACATTTTTCAAAACCGCGGGGTTTGGCGCTTTCAGCAGGTGGATGGCTGAATTGATTAAAACCTTGCGGGGGCAAGAGAATCCCCGTGCCAGGAATTGCAGTAGAAGGAGGTAGCTTTTGGGTTCCCAAATGGTTATCAAAGGTTCCGGAAAACCCGTTTCCGGGTTGTGAAAAGCAGTCGCTGCGGCGGAGGGGTTTCGATTTTCGATTAAAAACCTCAAGGTCTCCTCGTCGAGCAGTGGCAGGTCGCAGGCGATGACCAACCAAGCCTTGTTTGGCTGTTCCCGGAAGGCAGAGAGGATGGCGCCAAAGGGTCCCAAGTCCAAAAAAGAATCGGGCAAAACGGGATGCATCTTCGATATTTCCGCCACTTGGTCGGGGCGGCAGGAGATAAAAGTTTCTTCGCAGAATTTGCGCATCGAGCCGAAAAGATAGTCCCGTTGCGGTTTGCCGTGATAGTTGAGCAGACCTTTATCTTCGCCCATTCGGAGGCTTTTCCCACCGGCGAGTGCCAAGCCGTTGAGTGGAGGTATAGCCTCCCGAAGTTGCTGGTCAATAAAGGCTGCAATTTTTTCGACTTCGTTTATTTTGAAAACCGGAAGGCACGAAATATCGCGAATATGTTCCCTCAAAAAAGAGGGGATATCCTGCACCCCTTCGACCAATAAAATCATGTCGACCTGTGTCAATCGTTCTAGTTTCCGTTTCAAAGATTCTGCTTTCTTAGGGTCGATCACCACGATTTGGCGCTTGGCTTTGAAATGATTCCCATTCACCAACACCAGGTCCATTTCATTGAAAATGGGAGGATAAGGATGTGCATCTAACTTCGCTTTGCTGTCAAAGCGATGGAAGGCAATCTTGTCAGTGTATTCAAGGTCAACGCCGTGTTTCAAGGCACTGTACTGGAGGCAACCACTTACGGGTTTGGGGTTCGCATTTTGATGGTCGGCATCCACATAAGCCACCTTCCATGAACCGGATAAAATTTCTGTCAGTTGTGCCGTCAGCTTTTTAATATTGCCGCAAGGCGTTCCTATGACCGCCCATTCGTTGCGACCAAAATTCCCTACATTTGAGCGGCATAGTTTAGCGTGTTTTTGGTGCATTATTTTTCATTTTTAAAATGTGAAAGGTTTTCAAAAATTTTCACATTTGGATTCCTCAAGCTACGGAAGTTCTGCAAATTTCGAGAAAAAAATTGAATCATTTAAATAAGTCAGGGCGAGACAAGATAGTAATTCCAAAGGAATTGAATATGAATAGAATAGCCCCCGATTTCATCGGGGATAGCAAGATGGAGACTTGAGGCAAGCCTGAAAGGCTTGAATTTGTGTCCGATTGCCTGTCATTCAACCCTTTCAGGGTTGCGGTACGCTTTCGCATACTGCCCCTTGATTTCATCAGGGGTTATTCATATTCAATCCCTTTGGGATTACTATCTTGTCTTGTTAAAAAGATACAAAAAATTGACCTCTTTTTAAAAACTTTAATTCATGGAATTCAAAACCATATTCGTCGATTCGCAAAAAGTGAAAACGAGTATTTTTAAAAACGATTGGGAAATTAACGGCGACCAATTGGCAAGGGATACAGATGCTGCTATTTTGGAAATGGGGCAGCAGGGGTTTGAACCCAATCAGGTTATGCCGGTCACCTCATCCAAAGTTGTCAGTGGAACCCTATCTCAGAATTATACGGAAGGCGTACTTTTGATTTTTAAAAAAGAGAAATAAAATGCTTGAGTTTCACTGCAAAACATTTCATCAGTTGAGTCTGGAAGAATTGTACGAAATGCTGGCTTTGCGGCAGGAAGTTTTCGTCCTTGAACAAAATTGTCCCTACCTCGATGCCGATGGGAAAGACCAAGAATCGTGGCATCTTTGGGCTTGTGAGGAAAAGGGAAAGTTGGTTGCTTATTGCCGGCTGATGCCGAAAGGAATGGTTTATGAAAATTATCCGGCGATTGGGAGAGTGGTCACTTCGCCTTCGTGCAGGGGAACGGGAATCGGGAGGCAGTTAGTGAAAGCTGCCCTTGAATGGGCGGCTAAATTATTTGGCGAACGACCAATTAAACTATCTGCCCAAACCTACCTCATTGGCTTTTACGAATCCTTTGGTTTTCAACCTGTTGGAAAGGAATATCTCGAAGATGGCATTCCCCACATTGCCATGGTTTTAAGGCCTCGGCGGGAATTTTGATTGCTTCTTAAATTTGCTTCCATAATTTCCAATAGTCTTGTAAAACTCGTACCTTCGCCCCCCGCTCAAACCTGCCCTGAACATTGAAATAAATTGAACAAACGTATCGGATACCTTGAAGGTATCCGATACGTAACTTTATTACCAAAAAAATAATTTTGATGATAAACACAGATTCAGCCATTGACCTTTCGAAAATCAAAAAAGGTGACAACAAATAGAACGGAAGAGCACACGTCTGAACTCCAGACACACCGAAGAA
>CAZJYF010000144.1:0-8654 GCA_964549665.1 uncultured Saprospiraceae bacterium | reverse complement strand
CAATATCCGGGACGAATCGGACCGTAACGGGTTGCGGGTTGTGGTGGATGTCAAGCGTGACGCCATTGCGAGTGTCGTATTGAGTCATCTTTATAAATATACCCCACTTCAAACATCCTACGGGGTCAATAATGTGGCTTTGGTAGGTGGGCGTCCCGTCATTTTGAACCTCAAGCAAATCATCGAAGAATTTATCAAATTCAGGATAGAGGTAGTCGTTCGTCGAACAAAATTCGATTTGCGCAAAGCACTCGAACGGGCTCATATACTGATTGGTTTGCTCATTGCCTTAGATTATATCGATGACGTCATTTCTTTGATTCGCGCCTCGAAAACACCAGATGAAGCCAAAGAAGGTTTGATTCAGGGAAATTTTATCGATGACATGAATGCCTTTCGCGAAAAATTTGGTCGACTCATCGAAATGAACCAATCAGAAGGGACGGAGACCCCTGCCGGTATCGTCCTTTCAGAAGTACAGGCAAAAGCAATTCTCGATATGCGTTTGCAAAAACTGACCGGATTGGAAAGGGACAAAGTCAAAGGAGAATACGATGAGTTGCAGGAACGTATCGCACATTTTAGAGCTATATTAGCAAGTGAGGAAATCCAAAAAGATATCATCAAAGAGGAACTCAGGGACATACAAGAGAGATACGGTGATGCAAGACGAACTGAAATCAGCATTGCCGACGGCGATATCAGCATTGAAGACATGATAGCCGACGAAGAAGTCGTAATCACTATTTCCCACCTTGGATATATTAAACGGACGCCAGTAACCGAATTTAGGAAGCAAAGCAGAGGCGGTCGGGGTTCACGAGGAACTAAAACCCGGGATGCCGACTTCATCGAGCATATGTTTATTGCCAGCAATCACAACTACTTATTGCTTTTCACCCAGCAGGGCAAATGTCAGTGGTTGAGGGTATACGAAATCCCAGAGGCTTCAAAGACATCTAGTGGAAGAGTCATTCAAAACATTCTTTCCATCCCCAAAGAGGATGCGGTCAAAGCCTATATTATCATACAGGATTTGACCGACAGGACCTTCATCGAGAGCCACAACATTGTCTTTTGCACTCGCAAAGGAATGATTAAGAAAACGCTTGTGCAAGCATTTTCCCGGCCTAGAGTCGGAGGAATAATTGCCATTTCAATCAACGAAGGCGATCAATTAATCGAAGCTCGGTTGACGAATGGATTCAACCAAATTTTCATTGCAAACCAGGCAGGCTACGCCATCCGCTTTCCCGAAGCCAAGGTGCGAACCATGGGAAGAAATGCTGCCGGCGTGCGCGGCATTCGCTTGGTTGACGAAATGGATGCGGTAGTGGGCATGGTTTGCCTTGACCCGGAAGATAAGGACCTCAGTATTCTGGTTGTATCTGAAAAAGGTTTGGCCAAGCGGTCTTCTTTCGATGATTACAGGCTTACCAACAGGGGAGGGAAAGGGGTGAAAACCTTGCAAGTGACTGACAAAACCGGCCACCTAATCGCCATCAAAGTAGTTCGGGAGGAAGATGATTTGATGATAACCAACCGTTCCGGAATCATCATCCGCATGTCGGTCAACGATATCAGGATAATGGGTCGTGCCACGCAGGGGGTAAAGGTGATCCGCTTGGATGAGGATGACGAAATTGCAGATGTAGCCGTCATCCCTAAAAGCGAGGACGAAGAAAACGGCAATAAGGAAGAAAACGATGAAACAAGCGATGGCTCAGATATCCAGGACATCCTGGAATGATTGCGCTTAAATCTTAATTTTTTTTTAACAGCCCCTCTCCATTTTTAACGATTCATATACATTCTTGAAATTTTCAGCTTCGTCCTAATTGTCGGGTTTAAAATAAAATTAATTACCAACAAAACTATTTGAGTTTCGAATTTCCAGTATTTGTTCTTGGGTTAAAAAAAATCTTTTTATTTTTACTTGCTACAAATTTTAGCAGCCCTCACCAAACATTATCTGAAACTTGAAACTGCAATAAAAAATTATTATTATGAAAAAAGTATTCGTTAGTCTATTATCCGTTCTTTTCATTACCATTTTTGCATATAGCCAGGAAGACCCGGGAAAAGCTTTGAAAAAAGCTGCAAAAGCCTTGAGTGCCTATAACCTCGATACGAAGAATAACGGAGGTAAACTTCAGGAAGCAAAGGGGATGATTGATTTGGCTTCCGCCGCTGAAGAACTACAGGGACAAGTGAAGACCTGGCAGACCAAAGGAGAAATTTACAATACCATTGCACAAAAAGAAGTAAACAATCTGGTCCTGAACCCGGATTATGTGATATTGAACACGGAAGCGCCTATCATCGCAGCAGATGCTTTCCTGAAAGCCCTCGAGCTGGCTTCCAAGAAATATGAAAAGAAAGATGCGCTCGCCGGCTTGGAAGAAGCGGCTAAGAATCTGAATATCATGGGTAATTCTCAGATTAATGCCACTGATTATAAGGGCGCTTTTAATTCTTTATACAAAGTTTTGAATGTCAACAAAGTAATATTAGAAAATGGAGGTACTCCTTCCATTCAGGAATCAGAATTGGACAATACCAAATTTGTCATTGCTTATTGTGCTTCCGTTTCCGGAAACGTGGATGCTGCAAAAACATTATTTAAAGATTTGTACGAAAAAAGTTTTGATGAGCCGGGGGTATATTCTCAATATTTTGCTATCCTTCTCAAAGAAGGCGATGAGAATGCTCTTGCCGTTCTCGAAAAAGGGCGAGAGAAGTATCCCGATAATTCCGAAATTCTTTTTGGTGAAATCAATTACTACATTCAAAAGCAGGAATTTGATAAGCTGGAAGAAAAATTAAAAGAGGCAATTGCCAAAGAACCGGATAATCCTTCTGTTTACTCCGCTTTGGGAAATGTTTATATGAACCTCTTTACTTCCGAATATGATGCAAACGGCGATACGGAAAAAGCCACGGGCTATTTTGACGGCGCATTGGAGTACTTTCAAAAAGCTCTGGAATTGAAACCCGATCTATTCGATGCCATTTATAGCATTGGTTCCTTGTATTTCAATGAGGCGGTTGAAATTGTCAAAAAAATGCAGTTGTTGGGAATGACCAAGGAAGACCAGAAAAAGTACGAAGAATTAAAAGCGGAATCGGATGGTTTGTTTAATAAGGCTTTGCCTTACTTTAAAAAAGCCGAATCCATGGACCCAAATGACACCAATACCCTCATTGCTTTAACGGAAATATATGCCAGAATAAATGATTTTGACAAATCAAATGAATTCAAGAAGCGATTGCAAGTGGTTAAAGATGGGGCGAAGAATGAATCTTCCTACTTCAATGAATAAGCCAACGGCTTGAAACAATTGCAAAAGGCAAACCTTTCCCGGTTTGCCTTTTGTTTTTTTGGATATTTTGTAATTTGGGCGAAAATACTATCTCATTATGCTTCCGTTCCTTTTCACATTTTCCAAAAACATAAACTCCCTCAACGAATGGATAGGCCGTAAAGTGGCTTGGTTGACCACCCTCCTGGTGGTTTTGGTGTGCGTTGATGTCACGGTGAGATACATTTTTAGCGATACAGCCGCCTGGATAATGGAATTGGAGTGGCACCTCTTCTCGCTGATTTTTTTGTTGGGGGCAGGCTATTCCTTGAAGCATGATAGGCATGTGCGGGTGGATTTGTTTTACACCAGATTTTCAAAGAAAAACAAAGCCCTGACTAACTTGGTCGGAACCTTGGCCTTTCTCCTTCCGTGGTGCTTTATTATCTTGTTTTTCTCCTTTCAATATGGTCTTGAATCGGTTCATTTGAAAGAAGGCTCCCCCGATCCAGGTGGCTTGCCTGCCCGGTACTTGATAAAATTAGCCATTCCAGCCGGCATTTTCTTACTTCTTTTGCAAGGCTTGGCCACGGTGGCAGATTCCATTCTATTTTTGGTGGAATCAAAAAGGGTTTCAACCAAAACGAAAGATTAAGTGCCAATGGAACTACTTGCCATCCTTCTTTTTCTGAGCATTTTCATCCTCATTCTTTACGGATTTCCAGTAGCATTTACCTTGGGCGGCATCTCTATAATTTATGCCTTCTGCTTTTTGGACTCTTCTGCTTTTGCTGCCCTCCCATCTCGGATTATGGGGGTGATGAGCAATTACGTTTTGCTGGCAGTTCCCTTATTTATTTACATGGGGATGATGTTGGAAAAATCGGGTTTGGCAGAAAGCCTCCTGGAAACGATGGCCATGCTTTTTGGAAAGATGCGCGGAGGGCTAGCCATCTCTGTCGTAATTGTGGGGGCCATGTTGGCGGCTTCCACCGGCATCGTCGGTGCTACCGTCATCACCATGGGATTGATTAGCTTGCCGACGATGCTGAAACGGGGTTACGAACCCGAATTGGCTACGGGGGTTATCGCTTCTTCTGGAACCTTGGGACAAATCATTCCGCCCTCCGTAGTTTTGGTATTGTTGGGAAGCGTATTGAATGTTTCGGTAGGCGACCTTTTTGCTGCTGCCCTGTTGCCGGGTTTTTTGTTGGTCGTAATTTTCATTGCCTACATAGCCATTCTGGCTTGGCTAAAGCCAGAAAAGGCGCCCAGCATTCCCGCCGAAGAGATTGCCAAATTCAAAGAAAAGGACTTTGTTCCGAAGGTAATTAAAGCCTTTTTATTGCCCTTTCTTTTAATCCTAGCAGTCTTGGGTTCCATCTTTGCGGGCTTGGCTTCCCCCACGGAAGCCGCCGCCGTCGGAGCCTTGGGAGCAACTATTTTGACTATTTTGCAAGGGAGGTTTGAATTAAAAACCCTGCAATCCGTCATGCGGGAAACGACACATCTGACGGGTATGGTTTTCATCATTCTATTGGGTGCGACGACCTTCACTTTTGTCTTCCGTGAAATGGGCGGAGACACTTTCCTGGTTCATTTGATTGAAACTTCCAATTTGAAACCGATGGCATTTTTGGCTTTGGTGATGGTGGTGGTTTTTATCGCCGGTTTTTTTATTGATTTTATCGAAATTGTCTTCATCATCGTCCCCGTGGTGGCCCCCATTTTCGTTCAATTCGACATCGATTTGATTTGGATTGGCATCTTGCTGGCCATGAATTTGCAAACGTCCTTCCTCACCCCGCCTTTCGGATTTTCTCTTTTTTATTTAAAAGGAGTAGCCCCTGCGAGTGTCACTACGCAGCATCTTTACCGGGGTATTGTACCTTTTGTAATCATCCAGGTTTTGTTCTTAATCGCCATTATTCTCTTCCCTGAAATTGTTTTTGTGTTCTTGCATTGATTCTGTTGTCAGAATCGGGATTTTCAGGATTTTTGGATTTTCAGGATTCCCAACCCTATGCACCCACTAATCCTGCAAATCCTGATTCAGACAATAAGACTCAAATTTCCAGGCTGTCGTAATATATTTTCTCCGTCAATTTTGCCCATTCACTGGCGCGCTTCCGGAAGCCATTGTAGGACTCATAAATTTTCCGGGCTTCCTTATTGCTTGAGACCAATTCTTCGATAATCTCATTGGTGAAAACGCGCAGTTGGGCAAGCACCTCTTTCGGGAATAGCCGAATCTCTACATTTTTTTCCCGAATAATTTTATCGAGATAAAGGTTATTCTTTGCTTCGAATTCGCAAAGCATCCACTGATTTAACCGCAAAGCAGCCGTTCGCAATATGATTTGCAGGTCTTTGGGCAGGGCTTCAAATTTTTCTTTGCTAAAGATAATTTCCGTTATGGTTCCCGGTTCGTGCCAGCCCGGGGCGTAATAATATTTGGCGATTTGGTAGAATCCCATCTTGTAATCGTGGTAAGGACCAATCCATTCCGTCGCATCTAGGATGCCTCTTTCCAAGCCCGTGTAAATTTCTCCTCCCGCCAATAAAACAGGGGCACCTCCCGCCTTTTCCAACACTTTTCCACCGAGGCCGGGTATTCGCATTTTCAATCCTTTAAAATCTGCAATCGAATTGATTTCCCGGTTAAACCATCCGCCCATCTGGACTCCCGTATTGCCTCCCGGCAAAGGAATTAGTCCATAATCTGCATACAAATTTTCCCATAATTTAAGCCCCCCACCGCTCAAAACCCACGCGTTCACCTGTTGGGCATTCATGCCAAAGGGAACGGTACTGAAAAACTGTGCAGCCGGAATTTTCCCGGCCCAATAGTAAGCCGAACCACTGCCAATTTCCGCTGCACCGCCTCGAACGGTATCGAAAACCTCCAACGCAGGTACCAATTCTCCGCCGCCAAATACTTTAATTTCCATCCTGCCATCGGACATTTCTTCCACCCACCGGGCAAATAACTCGCATCCTTCCTGCAAAACCGGAAAATTAGGCGGCCAAGTGGTCACCATCTTCCACCGGTATTTTTTTCGGGTGATTATGTTCGGGCTGTGGGAGGTGTTCTGCGCAAAATTTTTGCCGCCGCAGGACCGAATAATAAAGGGTAGAGAAATTGTGCCGATTGCAATCCCTTTGAAAAAATCTTTTCGACTGAGTTTTTTCATAAAATTCGCATTAAATTGGTTGTCCTCAAAAAATCGTCTTTTTTTCTCGATACGTTGATACGATATTCAGTAGGCAACAATTAAAGTTCGGTTCGAAACGCAAAGGTCTTCCTCAATTTTTCATAAAGATGTGCTGCCTGTGCAAAACTCAAGGTTTGTTGCCCGTCGGAAAAGGCTTTTTCGGGGGTCTGATGTACTTCCATGATAATGCCGTCTGCACCGGCCAAAACACTGGCAAGCGCTACCGGTTCCACAAACTTTCGCAGGCCTGTTCCATGGGAGGGGTCAGCAATTACAGGAAGGTGTGTTTTCTCTTTTAATATTGCTACCGCGTTAATGTCCAAGCAGTTGCGATAAGCTTTTTCGTAGGTTCGAATTCCGCGTTCACAGAGCATTATCCGCTCATTGCCATTGGAAAAAATGTATTCTGCTGCCTGAAGCAATTCATCGATAGTACCGGAAATACCGCGCTTCAAAAGAACAGGTTTATTCACCTTTCCCAGCGCATCCAACAGATTGAAATTTTGAGAATTCCGCGCACCGACCTGAAAAATATCCACGTAGTCGTGCATTGCTTCAATTTGCTCTACCATCATCACCTCTGTGATGATTTTAATGCCGGCTTCCCGGGCCGCCTGATTCCACATCTTCAAACCCTCGATGCCCAGGCCCCTGAAAGAATAGGGCGAACTTCGGGGTTTGTAGACCCCGCCCCGCATGATGCGTAGGTTGTTTTTGACCAAATGGGCGATGGTATTTTCAATCTGTTCTTCCGATTCGATGGAACAGGGACCTGCCATCATCGCAAAATGACCGGTTCCGATTTTTATGCCATCCCCCAGGTCAATTACAGAATCTGCCACTCGCCACTTTTTGGACACCAATTTGAAAGAATCACTTACCCGGTGGATGTCGCAGATGCCTTCGAGCGTGCCAATCGAACGAATATCGAATTCTTTTTTCCCAACGGCAATGATGAAGTCCGAAAATTGGGTCCTGACTCGATTGGTTTTGTAATCGATGGACTCCAACTTTTCGTTCAGGAATGCCAACTGCTTGTCGGTAATGTTCTTTTCGAGATGGATAATCATTTAATGGAAATTTTCGTATTTTTATTGAATAAAATTTCATTCCTATGCTAGTAGTATCGAAGAAAATATCTTTCCGGGAGTTTCAACAAATGGAATTCGATAACCAGGATCCTTATTTTTATGAACTTATAAACGGCGAACTCCTGAAAAAATCTGCCCCTAAACCAAAGCATCAACGTGCTCAAAGAAATCTTTTGTTCAGCATCCATCAGTTTGTGACATCCGGGCAATTAGGGGAAATTCTTCCAGCGCCGGTTGATGTTTTCCTCGATGAGTACAATGTCCCTCAGCCCGATTTAGTATTTGTTTCTAAAAAAAGAGCTGCCATTATTAATGCTGACGAAGGAATTTTAGGCGCCCCTGATTTAGTCATCGAAATCATTTCGCCATCTTCTGTTCGTTATGATCGTATTGATAAAAAAGAACTTTACGAGCAGTTTGGAATTAAAGAATATTGGATTGTTGACCCTTCTTACAATTCCGTCGAAATTTACGCCCTTCAGGACAACCGTTACAAATTATTTTCTTTCGGGGCTGAAAATGAAAAGGTTAAGTCTTCTGTTCTAAAAAATATTGAATTGGAAGTTTCTTCAATTTTTAGTTGATTTTCACACCTCCGGTTTGATTTTTTGAATAAAATCGAGTGTGGCGATTTCTACATTTTCCACCCCCTTCAAGGCTTTAATAAAAGCGCTTCCAATAATTGCCCCATTGGCATATTGGCAAGCCGTTTCAAAGGTTTCATTGCTCGAAATGCCGAAACCAATGAGCCTCGGATTCTCTAAATCCATCGAATTCACTCGATTAAAATAATCCAGTTGATGGTCCGAAATAGAAGTTTTAGCCCCGGTGATAGAAGCATTGGAGACCATGTAAATGAAGCCACTCGTCAGGGCGTCGATTTGCTGAATCCGTTCCTCACTTGTTTGCGGCGTGATTAAAAAACTGATGCTCAATCCTGCCTTTACAAATAAGTCTTTGTAGAGTTCTTCGTATTCGTAAAGCGGCAAATCCGGCAAAATGACCCCATCCACCCCCACCTCGATGCACTTGCGAACAAAAGCCTC
>CAZJYF010000143.1:0-8701 GCA_964549665.1 uncultured Saprospiraceae bacterium | reverse complement strand
TACTACCTTCTAGCCGTATTGATTTTTAAGTGCTTCCAATGTTTTTTTATGCAAGAGGGTATCCATGCACCAACAGCTCTTATCGCCATAACAGAGCAAAGGCTTTTCGCAACGGGCACATTTTTTTTTAAAAACGCCGTCCGATTCCACCCACGCGCTTTCCACCATACCACCCAAGGGTGGGTTTAACTTTTTAACCCTTACCCGCATCTCCGAAATGCCCTTAAACTGGTATTTAATACCCTGAGCTATTCTCTCTGCCACGGTTTCTAACAATTTGCATTTTTTGTGCATGACCGACTTGCAAATGAGGTGAATAGTCTCGTAATTGATGGTCTTTGCCAAATTGTCTTCAATGGCAGATTTCGTGATTTGGGTATTAATAAAAACATCTACGACATAATCATTCCCAATAATTTGTTCTTCTTCATAAAAGCCGTGAAAAGCGTAAAATCGCATCCCTTCGAGCGCAATGATTGCCATATTGATGAATTGAAAAGTTTAAAACATGATGAACCAATTCAGCTTCTAAAAAAGATTTCAAAATTAAACAATTGTATTGAAATTGATTGGATTAATAAAAAATCGAAGCTATTTGGTGGCAAACCCAATTTGGTCAACAAGGAAAGAATGCCTATTAATACGTACTTTTGCAAAAAAATATCGGCCTAAAAATTTATCAAATTCAAAATGCAGGAAAAAACGAATAGCGTGGGCGCCACCAAAATTTTAGTCAAAGAAGACCGCTTTCAGGGACACGATTATTATTTCGTGGATGAACTTCTTGAAGAAGAACATTTGATTGCAAGGGAGGCTGTCCGGGAGTGGGTAAAGCAGGAAGTCAGTCCTATTATCGAAGATTACAGTAATCGGGCAGAATGTCCGGTGCATTTGTTCAAAAGCCTTGCAGAAATTGGCGCTTTCGGCCCCAGCCTGCCCGCAGAATACGGGGGTGGCGGAATGGACGAAATGGCCTATGGGATCATCATGCAGGAGTTGGAACGGGGGGATTCGGGAGTGCGTTCCATGGCTTCGGTGCAAGGGTCTTTGGTCATGTTCCCGATTTACAAATTTGGTTCTGAAGAACAGCGAAAGAAGTTTTTGCCCAAGCTTGGCCGCGGCGAATTTATTGGTTGCTTTGGCTTGACCGAACCGGATTTCGGCTCCAATCCTAGCGGCATGATTACCAATATAAAAGAGGACGGAGATGCTTTTATCCTGAACGGTTCAAAAATGTGGATTACGAATTCTCCTGTTGCCGACCTAGCCGTGGTTTGGGCTAAAGATGAAGAAGGAAAAATTCGTGGAATGATAGTGGAAAAGGGGACGAAAGGATTTTCTACCCCGGAAATAAAAGGCAAATGGTCGCTGCGGGCTTCTGTAACCGGGGAGTTGGTTTTTGAAGATGTACGCGTGCCGAAAAAAAATATGTTCCCCGACATCCGGGGACTTCGAGGACCGCTTTCCTGCCTTTCCAAAGCCCGCTACGGCATCGCATGGGGCGCCATTGGCGCTGCCCTCGATTGCTACGATTCGGCTTTGCGGTACTCAAAAGAACGAATTCAATTCGACCGTCCCATCGGTCAGTTTCAATTGACCCAAAAGAAGTTGGCGGAGATGATCACCGAAATCACCAAAGCCCAATTGCTGGCTTGGCGATTGGGAACCTTGGCAAACAAAGGGAAAGCCACACCTTCGCAAATATCCATGGCCAAGAGAAACAATGTCCACATGGCACTTCAAATCGCGAGGGAGGCCCGGCAGATTCACGGGGGTATGGGCATCACCAACGAATATCCCATCATGCGGCATATGATGAACCTGGAGACGGTGATAACTTATGAGGGCACACACGATATTCACCTTCTCATCACCGGCTTGGACATTACCGGTTTGAATGCATTCAGCTAGTCAAAAAAACATCTGCGAACAATATTCTCCCAAACAGGACGCCAGGGCGTATCTTTGGAAGGCGTTAAGAAGTTCTTAAACCTTTTGCTAATGTGGCAGCTTTTGAGAAATTTTGTTTTATTTAAAATATTTTATTCGGTAGCCGTCGTTAAGAAACACAGAGTAAACAAATTGATAATTCACCCAAAAAAATAAAAAAGATGCGTCTTTGTTTAACCGCCCTTCTAGCATTTTTCTTCTTGCCGGATTATTCTATTGGGCAGGAAGCAAATGAACCAATCACGCTGATAAATCCTTCTTTTGAAGATATTCCCAGGTATGGAAAGCCTCCAAGAGGTTGGTACGATTGCGGGTTTCCGGGAGAAACCCCTCCGGATGTCCAGCCTTTGCCCGAAGGTCAATTTCAGGTGTCAAAACCTGCCAACGAAGGGGACACCTATTTGGGCTTGGTGGTGCGCGATAACGAAACATGGGAGATGGTTAGCCAACGTCTCAGCGCCCCGTTGCAAGCTGGGAAATGCTATCAGTTCAGTTTATTTCTCTGTCGTTCGAATTTATATGTCAGCCAAAGCAGAACCACAGATGAAGAGGTCAATTACACCACTCCGGCAAAATTGAAAATTTGGGGTGGAACGGGCTATTGCAATAAGGCAGAATTGTTGGCGGAGACCTCCCAAATAATAAATACGCGCTGGCTGGAATACAATTTCAAATTTGAACCAAAAAAAACCCACACCTACTTCATGTTGGAGGTGTTTTACAAAACCCCCGTTTTATTTCCCTATAATGGAAATGTTTTGGTTGATAATGCTTCGCCCATAATCCCGGTACCTTGCAATATTGAAAACCCGGAATCACCTGCCTTGATTGCAGAAAAAGAAACGGTGGATGAACCTCCTGCCTCAACCCCGGCTAAACCTAAACCTCCCAAAACAATTCCTCCTCCCACGCTGGAAAACGCCCTAAAGCCGCTCCCTCCAGCCAATCAAAACAAACCCAAAATTTTGAAGAGTTTGGATAGAAGTCATTTGAGGAAAGGACAAACCATCCGAATTGACAAGCTTTATTTTGAGGCAGACAAAGCTACCTTCACGGCAGATTCCTACGCAGTCCTAGACGAAATTTACTACTTCCTTGAAGCCAATAAAGACGTAATGGTCGAAATTGGCGGGCACACGAATACCATTCCCGAACAAGACTATTGCGACCGCCTTTCAAAAGCAAGGGCTAAAGGGGTAGTAGATTACCTAGTAGCAAAGGGTATTGATTCTAAAAGGCTTGCCTATAAGGGTTATGGGAAGCGAAAGCCGATTATTCGCAACGACAAATTCAGCCTAGGTGCTCGAAAAAAAAATCAGAGGGTAGAAATCAAGATTTTGGGGTTTGAAGGCTAATTTTCGAAGATACTGAGTGCCGAGTTAACCCCTGAATTTGATTGACCCAACGGGAGCAGACACCTAAAAAAACGAGAAAATCCTTCATGGCTTCAGAATCATGTTATCGATTAAGCGGACACTACCCACCCGAACCGCAACGCAGGCAACTGCATAATCTACTTCTTCAAAATTTTTTATCGTTCTCAAAGTTTTACCGTCCACAATTTCAAAATATTCTGCTCGGAAGCAAGATACTTTGTTGAATTGGCTGATTGCCTCCTTTCGAAGGTATTCAGGAGAATGAGAATGGATATTTTGCTTTGTTTCCAGAAGCATTTTGTAAATTAAAGAAGCCTCTTCCCGTTGTTTGGGAGTAAGCAGAAGATTGCGGCTACTCATGGCAAGACCATTTTCTTCCCGTATTATGGGGCATAGCACAATTTGAGTGGAAGATTGCAACTGTGTGAGCATATTTTGTACAATGGCAAATTGCTGAAAGTCCTTTTGTCCCATGTACAGCCGATCCGGCTGAACAATTTCTAAAATCCTATTCATTACTTGGGCAACACCTTTGAAATGGCCCGGCCGGTATTGTCCTTCCATCGGTTTTTCCAAATAGCCAAAGTCAAAGGAGGGGTTCATGGTCAAATCCGGGGGATAGATTTCCGCCACCGAAGGCATGAATAATACCTTACAACCTATCGAATAGAGTAAATCAATGTCTTGACCGGGAGTGCGTGGGTAATTTACTAGATCAGTAGTTTCGTTGAACTGTTTGGGGTTGACAAAAATGCTGCAAACGGAACAAGCGGTTTCCTCGTTCGCTTTTCGAATTAGAGAAGCATGTCCTTCATGCAGGGCGCCCATCGTAGGTGCAAAGCCGATGGTTTGGCCGGCACTTCGAACCGATGAGAGATACTTTTGTAAATGTTTATTTTTTTTAAAAAGCAACATCGGTTGGCAAATTAAGGACTGAAGAAAAATTTCAAGAAATCAAATTACCAATTAGATGTGTAAAGCAAGGCACATTCATTCCTCTTCATCGGTCGTTTTCTTTTCTTTAAATTTCTTGTCATCAACGTGTTTATTTAGAAATTTATTCAGTCGTTCGACTTCAAAACTGGAGGTGATTTCACCAAATTCGTTGATTTTAATATCAAATCCTTCCAATTCCTCATGAACCTCCGGTTTTCCTTTTTTGGGCTTTTTTTTAGGCATTGGTGATTTAGTTTTAAAATTATGCTCGCAATGAAAAAGAAGCCTTACACCAAGGTATCAAAGTAAGAAAACCCATTTTTCAGGCGTTTTACAACTACAGTTTTCCCAAGTAAAGCCATCATGTCAAATACGCCCGGGCCTTTCATGCTCCCCGAAAGGGCAATTCTCAAAATGGGAAAAACATCACCAAATTTAAGTCCCGATTCATCGATAAATTCTTTCACTGAATTTTCAATACCATCCGCATCAAAGGGATCGAGATTATCCAACCTGGAAGCCAATTTTTCAAATTTTTCCCTCCGCTCCACTTTCCATCTTTTGCGAATGGTTTTGTCATCGAAGGTATTGACGTCTTCAAAGAAATAATACCCCAGCTCCCAAAAATCAGTCAAAAAAATTACCCTTTCTTTTAGCAAACCGCACAAGGCAGTCAGATAATCGTCCGAAGGATGATACCCCCTTGCTTCTATCTGGGGACGCACCAATTTTGTCAATTCCTCGTTTTCAATCCCCAAAATATATTGCTGGTTGAACCACTTAGCTTTGTCATAATCGAATCGAGCACCCCCCTTGCCAATTTTTTCGATTGAAAAAGCCGAACAAAGTTCTTCCAAAGAAAAAATTTCCTGCTCTGTGCCGGGGTTCCAACCCAAAAGCGCCAGGAAATTGACCACTGCCTGGGGCAAAAATCCAGCCTCCCGAAAACCCTCAAAAGAATCTTCTTGGGTCTGGCTAATCCAGGAAATAGGGAATACCGGCATACCAAATTTGGCCCCATCTCGCTTGCTCAGTTTCCCCTTTCCGGTGGGTTTCAATATCAAAGGCAAATGGGCAAACTTAGGCATCTCGTCCGCCCATCCGAGGAAACGGTACAACAATACGTGGTGGGCAATACTCGGCAGCCATTCCTCTCCCCGAATCACATGCGTGATTTTCATCAAATGGTCATCTACGATATTCGCAAGGTGATAGGTCGGCATGCCGTCGCCTTTCATCAATACCTTGTCGTCCAATTCACCTGTGTGAATGGACACTTCTCCTCGCACGAGATCATTTACCATAACAGATTGATTATCAGGTATCTTTAGCCGAATAGTAAACGGTTCTTTATTCGCTAATCTTTGTTGAACTTGCACCCCGGAAAGCGCAAGGCTGTTTTTCATCTCCTTTCGAATCCGGGCATCGTATTTGAAGCTGTGATTTCCTTTATCTTTTTCCTCCTGCCGCTTTTTTTCCAATTCTTCCGCCGTATCAAAGGCGTAGTAAGCGTTCCCATTTTCAATCAATTGGAGCGCGTATTTTTTGTAAATTTCCTTTCGTTCTGACTGCCGGTAGGGCCCTAGGTCTCCTCCGATTCCCGGTCCTTCATCAGGAGAAAGACCGCACCAATCAAGCGATTCGATAATGTATTTTTCCGCTCCGGGAACGAAGCGGTTTTGGTCGGTATCTTCGATGCGCAGGATAAATGTACCATTGTGTTTACGTGCAAATAAATATGCATACAAAGCTGTTCGGACGCCGCCGATGTGCAAGGGCCCGGTAGGGCTTGGAGCAAATCTCACTCTGATTTTTTCCGTCATAAGTCCTCCTGTCTTCTTGTGGCGCCGGTTGATTATAGGGAAGGGGAAAAGCTTTTCTTAAGTTCAAAAAAGAAGTAAGGATAACTTCTTTATTACCAGTTATTTATTTCCAAGGGGTATTTGTTTAATCAAAATCTTTCCCTTTCCAAAACGATCCAGAACCTTCCATAAAAAAATTTCAATAATTTCCAAAAAAAAGTGCCCGTGAAAGCAGCATTTTACCTGTTAGATACGTTAGCAAAAATAAACACAATAGCCAACTCACCTTAGATAACTCAAAAAAATTTGGAATTCAGTCGCTAAGTTAGAATTTTAAAATGGGTCTTTAACTATTTCCGTCTGGTTCCCGGAAAGCCAACATGTAATATTCTAAATAAAATGGCCTTTTAAAAAAACAAAAATCCTTGAATACCGTAGAAACCGATTATCTCATTGTACATCCAAAGCGACTTAGTATGTATTTAGTAAAAACACCTCAATTTATCCAAAACCTCTTTCCAAATTTTACGTGGAAAATCCCAACCAAGGAAAAAGTGTTGTACCTCACTTTTGATGATGGTCCGGTTCCCGAAGTAACCCCTTGGGTATTAGCACAATTGAAACAGTTCAACGCGAAGGCGAGTTTCTTTTGCGTGGGAGACAATGTTCAAAAGTACCCGGATATTCTTGCTCAAATATTGCAGGAAGGACATACCCTTGGAAATCACACTTATAACCACCTCAATGGCTGGGGTACGGATAATATTCCATACTTCCACAATGTTCGTCGCGGCGCCCGAATGGTAAATTCAGAATTGTTCCGCCCACCCTTTGGCCGATTGATGCCGAAGCAGGTGCAGTTCCTTCAGCGGCATTATGAAATTGTGATGTGGGATGTTTTGAGCGGCGATTTCGACCCGGATTTGTCGAAAGAACAATGTTTAACCAATGTAGTTGAAAATGCCAAATCCGGCTCTATTATTGTCTTCCATGACAGCCTTAAAGCTGAAGAAAATCTATATTTTACGCTGCCCAAAGTGCTGGCACATTTTGCTGAAATGGGTTTCCACTTCAACTGCTTAGACGACAAGGTCCTTAAGCAGAAATCTGCTTCAAAAAGATTGCGCAATACAGGTTGACTACTGTGTTCGTGCTATAGTTTGTCTGCAATTTTAGTCAATCATACCAAAAGCCACTGCATCAAAACGGTGGCTTTTCTCTTTCCAAAATATTTATCGCCATGTGGTCTTACCTCCTTCATCCTTATTATCTTCGCTCCAAAAAGAAGTGCATATGAATATCACGCCACAACAAACGAGTGCATTAATCAGAAGCCGGAGGGCTATTTTCCCTAATATGTTCGTGGACGAGCCCATTCCCAAAAACATTATTCAGGAAGTTTTGGAAAATGCTAATTGGGCGCCTACGCACCGGATGACAGAACCCTGGCGTTTCAAAGTTTTTATGGGAAAATCTTTAGTTCGCCTCAGTACTTACCTGGCCGATTATTACAAAAAAACAACACCTACCGCTCAATTTTCGGAAATTAAATTCGAAAAGAGTAAAAAGAAACCCCTCAAAAGTGCCTGCGTAATCGCTATCTGCATGCAACGGGACCCTGCAGAAATAGTACCCGAATGGGAAGAAATAGCCGCCACTGCATGTGCCGTCCAAAACATGTGGCTTACTTGCACTGCTTATGGAATCGGCTGCTATTGGAGCTCCCCGGAAGCTGCTTTGAAGGGAACGGAATTTTTGGGTTTGAAAAAAGGCGAACGATGCCTCGGACTTTTTTATATGGGGTATCACAATTTGCCGGAACTCTCCGGCAAACGCGGCCCGATTTCTGAAAAGGTGGAATGGTTGGAGAGTGAATAGTCCTTAATCTACTACCATTCTTTTGGAATCCAATTCTTGCTGCCGGATGTGTATCGGCAGTTTTCGGAACTTGTATTGTTGATCCCGCAATTGAGGCACAAAACCAGCATCCCTGATAGCTTGTTGGATGCCTTCGGAGGTAAAACGAAAGTTAGCCCCTGCGGCTGAAACGACATTTTCCTCTATCATAATGCTTCCAAAATCATTTGCCCCGGCGTGAAGACATACCTGAGCCACCTGCTTGCCCACCGTAAGCCAGGAAGCTTGGACGTTGGAGACGTTTGGCAGCATAATTCGGCTGAGGGCGATTATGCGAACGTACTCATCGCCGGTGCAAGTATTTCTGGCTCTTTTTAGACGTCTTAGGATGGTATCTTCATCCTGAAAGGGCCAGGGAATAAAAGCGATGAAGCCCTTTGATCCCTCGGGTTTTTCGGATTGCACCTGGCGCAATTTGGCAAGATGTTCCATCCGTTCCAGGTTCGTTTCAATATGACCAAACATCATGGTGGCGGAGGTCGTAAGTCCAATTATATGTGCGGCACGCATGATGTCGAGCCACTCTCTCGCTCCACATTTTCCTTTGGAAATCAAGCGGCGAACCCTGTCGTCCAAAATTTCAGCTCCAGCACCGGGGAGGGAATCCAAACCCGCTTCCTTCAATGCTTTAAGCACCTCCAGGTGGGTAGATTTTTCCAATTTGGTGATGTGTGCCACCTCGGGCGGGCCCAACGCGTGCAATTTCAATTTGGGAAAGAG
>CAZJYF010000142.1:0-8705 GCA_964549665.1 uncultured Saprospiraceae bacterium | reverse complement strand
GGTTTGGCGGCAGCCCGGTTTTTTAAGGAGAGAGGGGTTGCGGTGGTCTTGTTGGAGGCGCAGGAAAAGGTGGGTGGTAGGATGCGGACGGACAGAAGTTTGGGCATCCCCTTTGACGAAGGCGCGAGTTGGATTCACGGGCCGGATGGTGGGAATCCAATCACCGGATTGGCGGAGTCAGCAGGGGCGAATACATTCTTCACCGATGACGATAATGTGGCGGTTTTTGATGTGGATGGTTCGCAGTACCCGGATAGCGGCTTGGATGATGCCGAGGGGGAATACGATGCTATTTTGGCGAATTTTCCGGGAGCAATCAATCGCAGTTTTCAGGCCGTTTTTTATGCCAATTATCCGCAATTTCAAAATAACCGGCTTTGGAAGTATCAACTGTCTGCCTTTTTGGAGTTCGATACAGGGGCAGATATTTCCGAACTGTCCTCCCTCGATTTTTACGATGATGAAGAATTTTCCGGAAAGGATGTCATCATTACCAACGGTTACGATACGATGGCAGAATACCTTCGGCAGGGGCTTGATATTCGGCTGAACACGCGGGTGGAATCAATTGATTATTCCGGTGATAAAATCACTATCGCCACAAACGGCGCTGGTTTTGAGGCAGATTTTTTGATAATTGCGGCTCCTCTGGGCGTTTTGAAACGGGGGGCAATTGCCTTCTCACCCAGCTTGCCTCAGGCGAAACAACAGGCTATCGACAACCTGAAGATGGGGACTGTCAACAAGTTTTTATGCGTTTGGGACAGCGCCTTTTGGGACACCGGTTTGCAATACATCGGCTATACAGCGGAAGAAAAAGGCAAATTCAATTACTTCCTGAACCTGAAAAAATTTTCCGGCGCCAATGCCTTGATGACCTTCGCTTTTGGCAACTATTCCGTCCAAACGGAACAAATGACAGATGCCCAAATAACAGGTGAAATCATGAGCCATCTGAGAAGCATTTATGGCAGCAGTATCCCCAACCCAACAAATATGGTGCGAACCAAATGGAACTCGAATGAATACACTTTCGGGTCATATTCCTTCGTCCCCAAAGGAACGCGTTCTACTGATTTCGACTTTCTAGCCGAGTCGGTGAACGATAAACTCTTTTTTGCCGGCGAACATACTTCGCGAGATTTTCGGGGGACGGTCCACGGCGCCTTCCTGAGTGGGGAAAGAGAAGCCCGCAAAATCATCGCTTTATTGTAAAAGAGGCTGACGGTGCTTTCTGCCCGGTTTTATAAACGCTACCTCTCCAATTTTTTGCTCATTCCCTACCAAAAATATCCTACAAGAATAGCGGTGAGTAAAAGCAAAAGAACGGACAGAATCCGGTAGTTTTTGTACCAAGGCAGCCCTTCGAGCGTTTTGCTGTCTTCATCAAAAAAGGCCTTCGTATAAATGTAGGGTTTTATTTGGTTGGCATCCTGCGGAGGGCTTGACAGGCTGAACATTACGTGAATCAGAGCACTGGTGAAAAACAAAATGGCTGCTTTGTGAAGGAAATGGATGTCATTAATGGAAGCTAATACCCCCGTCTTTCCACTTCCATTAAACAATATTTCCAGGATTATTAAAAAGATGGAAATGACCAGGCCCCCCAGCAAACTAGCGATGGCACCGTTGCCGTTGGCGCGCCGCCAAAACAAACCCAAAACAAATACCGCCACTACCGGTGGACAGATGTAGGCAATCACCCGTTGGAGGTATTTAAACAAGGAGCCGAATTTCTCGATTTGAGGAGCCCATGCCGCAGCCAGGATTACCAAAACCAGGGTGGCAATTTGGCCTGCACGAACCAATTGCTTGCTCGTCAAATCCGGTCTAAATTTTTTAACAAAATCCATCGTTATCAAAGTGGAAGCAGAGTTAAAGGTGGCAGAAACACTCGACATCATCGCCGCTAAAAGACCCGCCAACACCAGACCGAGTAAGCCTTTAGGCAGCAGGCTAAACAGAAGTACGGGATAGGTCATATTGGGGCAATCGTTTAAACTGGCGCAAATGATTTTGTGCCCGTCTTTTACAATTTGATAATTCAAAAAGCTCAAATCTGCATCACTGTACAAAACGATGGCAACGGTGCCCGGAAACACCATGAAGAAAAGTACCGGCAATTTCAAAAAACCGGCAAATAAAGCCCCCCAACGGCCGTGGTTCAAATCTTTTGCCCCCAACACCCGTTGCACCATGAATTGGTTGGTCGCCCAAAAATAAAACCCCAAAATCGGAGCGCCCAACAGCAAGCCCGTCCAAGGCATGAATTGGTCATCCAAAGGCCGGACCAGGCTAAATATTTGTTCGGGCGTTTGGTCGCCAACGGGGTAGCTGCCTCTCTTGGCAACCAATCCGTCGATCAGCCCCGACCATCCTCCCACTGCCGAAAAACAATAATAGGTGAGAATAATGGACCCGATGATGAGCAATATCGCCTGTAGTACCTCAGTGTGAATTACGGAGGACAAACCGCCGGGAATGGTATATGCTGCCGCTGCTATGGCAAGCAGTGCAACGAGTAGCCAAACGGGTACTCCAGGAAAAACGATTTTCATAATCAACATTCCGACGTAAAGCCCGGCAGCCGTATCCACTATTACGTTGGCAACGATGGTGACCACTGAAAAATAGTACCTCGACCGGCTGTCGTAGCGCCGTTCCAAAAATTCAGGCATGGTGTACACTTTGGAGCGCAGGTAAAAGGGCATGAAAAAGATGGCAAAAACAATCAATACGACCACTGCCAGCCATTCGTAATTATAGACGTGGGTGTTGGTTTGGTAGGCATCGCCTGCCAATCCCACTAAAGTCGAACTGGAAATATTCGCCGCAAAAAGGGAAATCCCGACGATGGGCCACAACATGGACCGTCCTCCTAAAAAGTATTCTTCTGAATTTTTTTGCTTGGCGTGGTACAATCCGTAGCCAATAATTAAAACGGCGTAGATGACCATGACCCAAATGTCGATGGGAGTGAGTCCGAAGTTTTCCATGCTAAGGTGGTTTTCGTTTTCTTGGTATCACTTACTTGCCAGCGAGAAAGGTGCAAAGTAAATAATTGATAGCCAGATTATTAGACAAATACAATTAGACCTTTAGGGCCGGATGACCTTTTTCTTTTTGGCTTTTTGCATGGGGTTGAGCGTCTTCGCTTGTTTGTTCTTTTTGAACACTTGAAACCTACTTGGCATTTCTTTTACCGGCCAATTGTTGTTGCTTTCATCGATGTCACCGGTTTCTTTGAACGGGTCAATCCGGATAGCGGTTACTTCTTTATCTTTGACAAAAACTTTTGAAAAGCTGTTTTCGTTTTTGCGCCAGATTTCCACCGGGATGCGCTGAATTTCTTTGGTGCTATCCTCAAAAGTCCATTCGATAATTATGGGCATGACCAAACCGCCTTTATTGCTAAAATATAATTCGTAGTAATTATTATCGCCAAAAAGCTTTTTCTTTTCATTTTGGCTGAAGGTCTCATCATACAAATAGGTCGTCGTTGTGGTAATCGAATCTTCCGTTTCCCAAGGTTTGTAGTTGGTGTAAAAATCCCGCAAAGAAGAATCCTGCTCTACCGAAAAAGAAATGCCCGCTTGCCTGTTTCTAATTTTTGTAATGTTGTCGAAGGGTTTGGTAGCTTTGTGGGTGATGGTTTTTTCTTCTTTTGGAGGGTCATTTTCCAAATCGACCTTGTACCACTTTATGCTGTCCAACGAAATATCGGTGGCGTCGATGCTGTAAAACCACCCGCGCCAAAACCAATCGAGGTCCACGCCGCTTGCATCTTCCATCGTCCTGAAAAAGTCGGCGGGGGTGGGGTGCTTGAAGGCCCACCTTCGGCAATATTCTTTGAACGCGTAGTCAAAAAGTTCCCTCCCCATGATGGTCTCGCGCAAGATATTTAGGGCTGTGGCGGGTTTTAAATAAGCATTTGGAAAAAATTGAACAATATCTTCGCTATTGGTCATGATGGGTTCCAGCATGTCTTTGGGCAAACGCATATAGTCTGTAATTTTGTCGGCCCCCACCCATGAATTATAATTATTATCGAATTCCTGCTCGGTCAGAAATTGAACAAAAGTATTTAGCCCTTCGTCCATCCAAGTCCATTGCCGTTCGTCGCTGTTGATGATCATTGGAAAATAATTGTGCCCCACTTCGTGTGTGATGACGCTGATGGCACCGATTTTTGCCCTTTCGGTGTAGGTGCCGTCTTTCTCTGCCCGTCCCCGGTTGAAGCATATCATCGGGTACTCCATGCCGTTGGATGCCTCGACGGAAATGGCCACCGGATAGGGGTAGGGGATGGAAAATTTGGAATAGGTTTTCAAGGTATGCGCAATCGTCTTGGTAGAATACCTTCGAAAGATAGGGTAGGCTTCTTTGCTGTAATAACTCATGCACATCGCCTTTTTTCCTTCTTCCGTGATATGGGGCATGGCATCCCAAATGAATTTTCTGCTTGAAGTCCAGGCGAAGTCGCGCACATTTTCCGCTTTGAAAACCCAGGTCTTCGTCTTTTTGGTCTTTGTCGATTTTTCCGTTTTTTGGGCTTCTTCCAGGGTGACGATTTCCAGAGGTTCTGTCGCATTTTGCGCTTGTTCCCATCGCTCCAATTGGGCAGGAGAAAGGACGTCCGGATAATTTTGGCACTCTCCCGTTGCACCGACGACCTGGTCGGCAGGCACGGTCATTTTTACCTGAAAATTGCCAAAAGTAAGCGCGAATTCTCCAGTTCCGGTAAATTGCTTGTTTTGCCATCCTTCAAAATCGCTGTAAACGCAAAGCCGCGGGTACCACTGAACGATGGTGAAAAGATAATTTCCGTCTTCAGGGAAATATTCGTATCCGCCGCGTCCCCAGCTAATAGAATTGATTCGGTCAATCAGGTAGTAGTGCCATTTTATTCGAAACGAAAAAGTGGCACCCGGTTCGAGTGTTTCGGGAAGTTCTACCCGCATCATCGTCTTATTGATCGTATATTTTAAGGGCGTTCCTTTTTCATCGTTGACAGCCTCTATTTTGTGTCCGAATTTTTCCAATTCCCGCCAGGGTTCTAAACCCCGCAAAGCCTTCTCGCTCATCACGGGGGAAATGGAACTTTCGTTAAAATATTGATTATCACTCTCCGGCGAATGTTCATTTTCGTCCAATTGAAGCCATAAATAACGCAAAGGATTAGGCGATTTGTTGAAATAGGTGATTAACTCTTCTCCGTCAAGGCGCTGATTTTCAGTGTCTAAATTGCAGTTGATGTCATAATCGCAGCGTTGTTGCCAATAATTTGGGCCCGGGGCACCGTCCATTCCCCGGTACTCATTTCCTGGAGGAAGGATGTTACCTAATTGTTCAAATTTTTTGGCGTGGTTAGAGGTGTTTTGTCCAAATGCGGAACAGGTTGAAAGTATTAGGCAAATGGTCAGGCACCATAGGCACTGAATTGGCTGGTTAATTTTTGAATGCATGGCTTTTTTTTTCAGACAGGTGAATAAGAACTAGCTTGTTAACTTTGGAAAGGCGTTTCATTCCAGGTGACTCGTTTGTAAACATGCGGCACAATAATAAAAAAAAAGAGCGAAAGTAAACGTATCGTTTGCTTCGCTCTTGTAAGAAATCACCCGACTGTTATTATGAAGGATTAAGTAGTAATCCTAAGTAATATTCGATTTTATAATCACGCTGTCCGAACTACTAAGGCAAATGTAAAGCATATTCTAGATTAAATGTTAAAAACTTTAAGAAATTTTAAAAAAAATGGAGTGAAATGTTAAAAAATTAAGAGTTGGAAGGGGTAATAGAACTTTATAGGTCCTTGATTTTATTCAAAGAAAATCTGCAAATGGTCCTTGAATTTACTCTTGTATCTGAATGAATGTTGGGTAAAACTTGCCGAATTAGCTACCGGGAGTTGCTCAAAGGTCCGCTCTTTTAAGCCATTGGTAGGCTAGAATGAGAAACAAAGTGATGTATATTGAGGAGGCGATAATAGCTTCGGTTGGGGATAGAAATAAGTTAAAACCATTTTGCTGCATAAATCCTTCCGCCATTTTTGAAAAGGGGATGGGTATCAAATCTTCAATGGCGTTCATGGGGTAAAAGTGCATGCTTCTGTTTTTGAAAAAATAGAGTTGGGTGTATCGGAGGATGGATTCCAAGACCATAATATAGGTGATGTATAAAAATAAGGCAATGCCCGTTCTCCTTATCAAAATGCCAAGCAATAAACCGAAACTCATATATCCCAGGCACATCAGGAAGTAGCGATAGATGTAATCGGCATTTTTTAAAACGGTAGAGAGGTATATAGTTTCGGTATGAAGGAAACCAAAGGTCAGGGCACAAAGGCTGAAGTAAAGAGTGGCGCACAGGGAGAGAAAGACGATGAAAAGGACTTTGCTCCAAAAGTATTCTTTTCTGCTCAGACCGGTGATGATATTTTGGCGAAGGGTGCGGTTGTTTTGCTCATTGGTCACCATCAAAACAGCCAGAAAACCGAGAAAGAAAAAGGTAAGCCAGTTTCCGATGTATCCCAGCCAAATCCACACCGTTGGAAAAATGTAAAAGACATCAGTGGAAGGTAGGAAAGGGGGTGGGTCGGTCCCGAAATCGATTGATTTACCCATCAAAAGTATGGCGGGCAATGCGATGAGATAAAAAAGGACCATTACCCTGAAGATGATGAATTTTCTTTGTTTAAGCCATTCTAATTTGAAGAGGTACAACATGTTGTTTTCAATTGAAGGAGGTTCTTTAGTGGAAAGGATTGCGAGCAACAGGAAGGTTTTCCTCGCCGGTGATTTCTAAAAATTCCGATTCGAGGCTTTTGGGTTTTGCTGCCAAATGGGTCAATGTGATGCCATTTTCGAAAGCTAGTTGATTGAGTTCTGAGGTGGAAAACCCCTGCTGCACGGTAAGTACCAACAGCCCGTTTTTTTCTTCCCATTGCGTCACCATTGGCAATTGGGTCATTACTTTTTTTAAAGCGGCGAGGTCGTCCGAAGCGATTTCCACCTGAAGGTCGTCATTGATAATTGACCCGACCGTTCCGGTGGCAAGCAACTTTCCTTTTTTGATGATGGCAACGTGGGAGCAGACTTTTTCCACCTCATCCAGGATGTGGCTGGCCAGGAGAATGGTCTTTCCACGTTGCGAAATTTCGATGATTGTTTCCCGGACTTCGGCGATTCCCTGCGGGTCCAGTCCGTTGGTAGGTTCGTCAAAAATCAAAACTTCGGGGTCGCCAACCAATGCCGCAGCAATGGCCAGGCGCTGTTTCATGCCGAGCGAATAGGTTCGGAATTTCGAGTGCTTTCGTTCCGATAAATTGACCATTTCCAGCAATTCATCAAATTGGGAAGTAGTGGTTTTTTTGATGTGGGCGATGATTTTCAGGTTGTCCACGGCATCCAGAAAAGGGTAAAAATTTGGCGTTTCCAGCAGCGCGCCCAATTTGCGCCGGGGGTTAATTCCATGGTTCCCATCAAACCAACGGAAGTCGCCGCTATTTGGATGGATGATGCCGAGGAGGATTCCCAACGTGGTGGTTTTTCCACTTCCATTGGGTCCGAGAATGCCGTAAATGTTCCCTTTTTCTACGGTGAGAGAAAGGTCTTTTACGGCAGTAATTCTGCCGTATTGCTTTGTCAGCTTGTTGATTTGAAGGATGGGCATAAAGGGTAATTTGAATTAATTCAAAAAGCAAAACGCGCCCAAAAGTAGTTTTTGCCTGTTAAATGAAGGCAGATTAATTGATGAAATGCGTGTATGACCGGATGAATTTAGAAATAATAAAATAAAGAACTGAGTATTGTTGGGCTAAGCCTTGTCTGCCTTTGGAAGTCTTAAAAATGTGGTGGAATTTGGAAATCTACCCCAAATCGTTTCAAAAGTTGTTAATTTGGATTAATTAAAATATTTTTGTTTGCCATCTCTAAAAAATCCAAATTTCCTCTTTAATAAATTATAATCCATTTCTCATGATAAAATTTTTACTTGCCTTCAGTGCATCTTTCCTTTTAATAAGCGCTCTTTACGCACAATCAATTTGCTACGAATTAAACGGTGACTTTAATGCCTTTTCAGGTACTGACCCTGTTCTGGTCCCAATTGGTACGGGAACTGGTACCTTCGTTTCAGACCCTTTGCTTGGTGGAGAGATGGTATATCAATTTACAACTAATGCCGGATTGACTTTTGATAATGCATCCGGAATAGCAAGCGGGGATTATTCCATTGAACTCTATTTTAGGTTTGATCACGTTGGCAATTGGTCCAAAATAATTGATTACCATAATCGAGTAGATGCTGAAGGATTATTTAGTGAGACCATGGGTCGTTTTACATTTTTTGACGAAGCTTCTTCCTCAACCTTTTTTGTTCCCGGCGTTTATGCACATGTGGTTGTAAGCAGGGATTTTGCAAGTAGAGTTTATAAAGGCTACGTTAATGGAATAAAAATATTCCAGTTTACCGATACCGGCGATGAAGGACTTCCCGGTGCAAGTAACGTTCTTCACTTCTTCATTGATGATAATCCTGGTGTTGGTACTGAGACCTTGCCGGGTGCCGTAAGAGCGATTCGCTTATACGGACGAGTGCTCACCCCAAGTGAAATTGCGGGCCTGGCTTCCCATCCTTTGCAATCCCCCTGTGCTGTAGCTATTCCAACCATATCCGAGTGGGGAATATTAATTTTATTTTTATTG
>CAZJYF010000141.1:0-8758 GCA_964549665.1 uncultured Saprospiraceae bacterium | reverse complement strand
ATTTAGCCCCCGTTTTTTACGGGGGACTTTTTTTCTTTTTGCAGCCCACCGCCCCAATAAATTAGTGTTTGTTCATAGTGTTTGTTTTTTGTTTTGTCCCTGTCAAAAAACATTTTGACAGGGTTTTTTAATCTTGGGAATTTCTTGCCTTTTTATTCCATTCTTTTTTCGTTCCAAACCACTACCTTGCCCCCAGTTTTCACAAAAATATGCAGGTTGTCGATCTGCATTATTTTCCATTGAGGTGTAAATGTTTTTTCATAAAAAATCCAAAATACATAACCCATGCTTGCTAACCTAAGCGAGAATTATGACGCCCCTTCTTTGACCCGTGAGGAGTTAGATGAGGACCCTATCCAGCAATTCAACAAGTGGTTTGAAGAGGTCTTAAAGATAAAAATCAGGATGCCAAACGCGATGACCCTCGCCACCTGCACCCCGGACGGAACCCCTTCGGCCAGGGTGGTACTCTTGAAAGATTGCACCCAAAATGGTTTTACCTTTTATACGAATTATCAAAGTCAAAAAGGGAAGGAAATAATGGCCAACCCAAAGGCGGCTTTGGTTTTTTATTGGGTGGAATTATACCGTCAGGTTTGCATTCGCGGAAATGTGACCAAACAAAATCCTGCCCTTTCCACTGAATATTTCCAGAGCCGACCGCGGGAAAGCCAAATCGGCGCTTGGGCTTCGCCTCAAAGCAGCGTAATACCCAACCGGGAAATTCTCGATAAGCAAGTATTGGAAATGCAGGAAAAATTTGCAGATGCGAAAAATCTGCCCCGCCCCGACTATTGGGGTGGCTTTTTGCTTCAACCGGAAGTGATTGAATTTTGGCAAGGAAGACCAAACAGGTTGCACGATCGTTTCCGATATTGCCGACGGAAAGAAGGTGGTTGGGAAATCAACCGCTTGGCTCCATAGAGTAGTCCACAGAGTTAATAGATTCGAGGTATTCTAACAATATTGATCAAAGGCCATTTTTAAATTGGCAGCGATAACTTCTGCCGGGCGACCTTCTATGTGGTGCCGTTCCAGGAAATGGACTAATTTTCCATCTTTAAATAAAGCAATGCACGGCGAGGAAGGCGGATAGGGCAGCATGTATTCTCTAGCTTTGGCAACCGCGCTGCTATCTACACCAGCAAAAACCGTTGCCAATTTATCCGGTTTTTTTTCATTCTCTAGGGACATTTTTGCTGCGGGGCGGGCATTTGCAGCGGCACAGCCACAAACTGAATTCACGACCACTAAAGTAGTTCCTTTTTGATTTTCTATCGCCATAGTCACTTCTTCAGGACTTGTCAATCCTTCAAAGCCAAAATCCGTTAAATCTCTGGCTATGGGTGCTGTTAATTCTGGTGGATACATATTCTTTATTTTTGTTTTTAAACTGGGTTAGTGTAGCTTAAATAAAGGCCTTCGGGGTTTTGTGAATGCAAAAATAAGTGTTTTTGAGTAACGGTGCAGGGTTTTATGATTTCATTTTAAGATGAGGCCGGATTATTGGTTACTTCGCCGTGCTCATTCTTCTTCCGGTTCGCCCAGTTCGAAGGTATCCAAAAAGCTGGTGTTGAAATTTCCCTTTCGAAAGTTTTCATCCCGCATCAGTTTTTTATGGAAAGGAACGGTAGTTTTAATTCCTTCAATGATAAATTCGTCCAATGCCCTTTCCATTTTGGTGATGCACTCTTCTCTTGTTTGAGCCCGGCAGATTATTTTTGCAATCAGGGAATCATAAAAAGAAGGAATATTATAGCCCGCATAAACGTGGGTATCTACCCGCACGCCAAGCCCTTTTGAGCTATGGAAAGAAAGGATGGTGCCGGGGCTGGGGCGAAAATCATGGTAGGGGTCTTCGGCATTGATTCGGCATTCTATGGCGTGTTTGCTTGGGAAATAATTGATGCCGATGATTGGGGTGCCAGCAGCAATTTTAATTTGCTCTTTTATTAAATCGTGGTCAATGACTTCTTCTGTTACCGGATGCTCTACTTGGATGCGGGTGTTCATTTCCATAAAGTAAAAATTTCGGTATTTATCCACCAAAAATTCTACCGTACCTACCCCTTCATAATTGATGGCCTCGCCCGCGAGGATGGCTGCCTCGCCCATAGCTTTTCGCAATTCTTCGGTGACAAAGGGAGAAGGGCTTTCCTCCACCAATTTTTGGTGGCGACGCTGAATAGAACATTCCCTTTCGGACAAATGACAAACTTTGCCCTTTTGATCGCCTGCAATTTGAAATTCAATATGCCGGGGAGCTTCTATAAACTTTTCGAGATACATGCCATCATTTCCAAAAGAGGCGGTTGCTTCCTTACGGGCGGCATTCCAATGATTTTCAAATTCTTTCTCTTCCCATACGATCCGCATCCCTTTCCCACCACCACCTGCGGTAGCTTTCAATATAACTGGAAAACCTATATCTTTTGCGATTTTCAAGCCATGCTTCAAATCTTTGAGCAGACCATCCGATCCGGGAACTACCGGAACGCCAGCTTTTATCATGGTTTCTTTCGCCGTAACCTTGTCTCCCATTTTCCGAATTTGAGCAGGTGTCGGGCCAATAAATTTGATGCCATATTCGGCGCAGACCTCGGCAAAATCTGCATTCTCTGCCAGGAATCCATAACCCGGATGAATAGCATCAGCATTGGTGATTTCGGCAGCAGCCATGATTTTTGGAATGCTCAAATAAGACTCTGAAGCTGCTGGCGGGCCAATACAAACGGCTTCATCCGCAAATCGAACGTGCAAACTTTCCCTGTCGGCAGTAGAAAAAACGGCGACAGTTTTTACCCCCATCTCCCGGCAGGTGCGAATGATTCGAAGCGCTATCTCACCACGGTTGGCAATAAGGATTTTATCAAACATAGGTCGAATTACGAATTGGGAATTACGGATTTTTTTACAGCCATTTGCGAAAAGGGCACTTCACCATACTTCGCAAATTAACTGGGGTCAACAAGGAATAACACCTGATCATATTCTACCGGTTGGGCCTCCTCCACTAGCACTTTTACAATCTTGCCGGTCACTTCGGATTCGATTTCGTTGAAAAGTTTCATCGCTTCAACAATACATACTACTTGCCCCACTTCAACCGTGTCGCCGACTTTGACAAAAGGCAATTTTTCAGGAGATGGCGCACGATAAAAAGTGCCAACAATTGGAGATTTAATTTCTAAGAGTTTTGCAGTCGCTTCTTTTGCAGGCTGAGCCTCTTTGGCTTCTGAGGCTTGGTCAGAATTGGACTCGGTTGGGTGGGGGACCGGGGCATCTGAAGAAAATGGAGGTGGAGTTGGCTGGCCGGATGAGGGAGGCAAAGAAACGATTTGCTGTGGGGGTGAGAGAATCTGAGTAGCTTTCGTCTTGTGGTATTTTTTAGTTCGGATGGAGATTTCAAAATCACCCTCCTTCAATTTGAATTCCGTCAAATTGGACTTATTAATGAGCTTAATAAGGTCCTGAATTTCTTTAAAAGTCATAATCTTGTGGTGGTTTCGGAGAAAAGCAGCAAGAATCTTCCGTTCTGTGAAAAACCTTGACTCTCCATCTTTCACTCCAGACTGATTTACTGGTTCAGGTGCTATTTTACCCGTTCCATATATGAGCCGGTTTTAGTGTCCACTTTTATTTTGTCACCTTCATTAATAAATAAAGGGACTTTCACTTCTGCACCGGTCTCAATGGTGGCGGGTTTCAAAGTGTTTGTGGCCGTATCTCCCCGCATTCCAGGCTCTGTATAAGTCACTTCAACAATGATGTACTGAGGCATTTCCAGTTGTAAAGGCACTTCTTTTTCGGCGTGAAATAATACCTCGACTTCGCCTCCTTCTTTCAATAATTTGGGGTTGGAAATCAGGTGTTCTTGAAAAGCTACTTGTTCATAGGTCTCTGTATTCATGAAATGATAGCCCATGTCATCGTTGTAAAGGTACTGGAATTTTCGCCTTTCTACCCGAACCGGAAAAATTTTATGCCCTGCAGAGAAGGTGTAATCTACCACTTTGCCATGCCTCAAGCTTTTCAATTTGGTTCGGACGAAAGCATTTCCCTTTCCGGGTTTCACGTGTTGAAATTCAACGACCGCCCAGATATCATTATTGAATTCAATGCACAGTCCGTTGCGAATATCAGATGTATTGGCCATACTTCTTGAAAGGTTTTAATTGGATAAATTTGATGGTTTTGGCAGTTGCGCTGCAAAGATAGAAAAATGAGGGGATTGCTAATTACAAATCAATACGCCCATTTTACCCAGGTGGCGCCCCAGGTAAAACCGCCTCCAAATGCAGCAAAAAGCAGGTTGTCCCCTTTTTTCAACTGCTTTTCGTAATTCCAAAGGCAAAGCGGGATGGTAGCAGCAGTAGTATTTCCGTACTTATTAATGTTCACCATCACCTTTTCCAGGGGGAAGCCCGTCATGCGTGAAGTGGTTTCGATGATTCGTTTATTGGCCTGATGGGGAACCATCCAATCAAAATCGTCCACCGTAAAGTGGTTGCGTACCAATATTTTTCCAATCACATCTGACATGCCCTTCACCGCTGCTTTGAAGACGGTTCGTCCCTGTTGATAAATGTAATGTTCATTGGCATCAATCGATTCGTGAGTAGGTGGATAAAGAGAGCCTCCGGCCTTTTGAAACAAATGATGTCGCCCCGATCCATCGCTTTTAAAAACAGAATCCATAATCCCTTCCTCTGCCTCTGTTGGTTCCAACAACACGACTCCTGCGCCATCTCCGAAAATGACGCAAATCGTGCGGTCGTTGTAATCGACAATAGAGGACATCTTATCCGCGCCGATGACCAACACTTTTTTGTGTGTACCGGATTCCACAAATTTGGCCCCGGTAGTTAGCGCGTATAAAAAGCCAGAACATGCTGCGTTTAAATCAAAACAAAATGCGTTTTTAATCTCTGTCTTATCGCAAACAAAATTGGACATGCCGGGGATATACATATCCGGCGTTACGGTGGCACAAATCACCAAATCAATCTCTGCTGGAGAAGTGTCTGTTTTTATCAACAATTCTTTTACGGCTTTTTCGCACATGTCGGAAGTAGCCAAGCCTTCTCCTTTTAAAATCCTTCGCTCCTCAACACCTGTTCGGGTTTTAATCCATTCATCAGACGTGTCTACCATAGTTTCCAACTCCGCATTGGTCAGAACGTAATCGGGCACATATCCTCCAACGCCCGTGATTGCTGCACGTAGTTTAGGCATACTTTATTTAATTAATAAGTTGGTTATTTCGTTCATTAATTTCTTAACAGAAGGTTTCAGTTTTCAAACTTTTGGGTTCCCTTTTGCACGTTTGTTTTTTCACCTTTAAGCATTTTTATAAATTCCAGCGAAAAATTGTAAATGTCACCCGGCCACCGGGCAGATAGATAATTTCTATCTCTTACAAAAAATCCTCTTTTTAAATGATTAAGGCTATCTCTTAATAAGGGAATAGGACCTTTAATAAAATTATTCCTACTGGACAAAACGGACTTCACTTCATCTTCAACTGTAATTCCAGGATATGTTCGATAATAATCCTTTAGCCATAACCTAGTCAGATTAAATGCTAATAATTCTTGTGCTTTAAGCAGTGCTGTTGTTTTGTAATTGTGAATAACGGATTTTCCCGTTTTCGAGTTGACACTTCGTGCTGCTAAGACTACTCCGTGACAAATTGCTCCAACTGGTTTTTGAGAAGCAAAAAAATCTAAAACCAAGTGCTGTAATACTTCTGAACCCAGATATTCTATAATTCTTTTATCATGTCCTCCGAGTAAAAGGATAGCATCAAAATTTTCTTCGCGAACATCGATATATTTTGACGGGTTACGAAAGAATTCGCTTTTTTCCATTTCGTAAAAGGCATCAACAGCATCTCGTTTTGCCCGCAAAACAGCCTTCCAAATTCCCAATTTCTCACCGGTGAGCATTAGGATATCAGTGGACGCCCTTTTCCCTTCAGGTGTTGAAAATACTACTTCGAACCCTTCTTCAGATAATAACTTCCAGGGAATAGCTACTTCGGTCGGGTCAAAGCCATAAGATGGTATTGGAACCAATATCCTATTCATGCCCTAAAAAATATTAATCTGTTCCTCCGTTAAAACAAGGCAGAAAATCAATCGTCAAATTGCCTTTTCCTACTTCAAAACAGAGAACACCGACCTGACTATATTTTATCTCAATTAGACCAACAGGCTCAAAAATGGGGCTGCAAGGTATGAAAAATGTATAAAATTCAGGATGTCTAAGGTGTGGATTTGATGGAACAGACAGGTATGAGGCTTTGGCAATTGCCATTTCGATCAAAGCTTCATTTTCTTCAAACGATCCATATCTCGTTTCGTATCTTTTTCTTTGATGGCTTCTCGTTTATCATAAACCTTTTTCCCTTTGGCCAGGGCAATTTCCAATTTTGCCAACCCTCTTTCCGAAATATAGAGCCGATAAGGAACAATGGAGAACCCCCGTTCCTTAACTCGTTTTTCGAGTTTTCGCAATTCGCCTTTTTTCATCAATAATTTCCTGGGACGACGCGGTTCGTGATTAAAATAATTGCCATGGCTATACTCTTTGATGTACAAACTTCGCACCTCCAACTCGCCTTTTTTGAAGAGGCAATAGGCATCGCTCAAATTGGCTTGCCCCTCCCTGATGGATTTGATTTCCGTACCGCGCAAGACGATGCCAGCTTCGTAAATATCGAGGAAATGATATTCGAACTTCGCTTTGCGGTTGATTATTTCCGAATTATTCGATTTCTTTTCAGCCATCTTAAAATTTTGAATTATTTCTCCTAACGGCAAACCCATTGAAATTGTTCTTGCTGAAACCGTCGCCTACCGACTGAGTTTCACCGCAGTGCCGTAAGCTAAAATTTCGGAGCAGCCTGCCATGACCGATGCCGTCGTAAACCGAACATTTATAATCGCATCAGCGCCGATTCTTTCTCCATCGGCAATCATCCGGTCGATGGCGCGTTCGCGTGCATCTGCCATCAGTTTGGTATATTCCATTATCTCGCCGCCAACGATGTTTTTCAGACCGGCAACTATGTCCCGTCCGATGTTTCTGGCACGGACGGTACTGCCCCTTGCAATATCGATCACTTCGACGATTTCTCTGCCTGGAAGATAGTCTGTATTTGAGATTATCATGCTATTTTTGTTTTGAGATTAATAATCCAAATCTGCAAATAATCCAGCAAAGAAACCGTTTTTTTCTACCAAAAAAGTTTTTTTCACTTGGGAAATTTAGCCTCAATACCCTCTTCCATTTATCAACCATCGGTAATGACCCGCATAATCAAACCTATTCCAAAAATAATCAGGGTAAAGCCAGCAATTCTTCTCAACCACAAAATGAAGTTTGGCTTTAGCCATCGCCTGATGAGTTTAGCTAGTCCAATTTTGACAGAATCTGTCAGGATGAGCGTTCCATAGATGCCGAGGTAGAAAAAGGAAGCCTTGGAAGAGATAAGGGAATATTTTTCTGCCACAAGGGCAGTCGTAAAAAACAACCAAAACCCAAAAGTAAATGGGCTCAGGCAATTGATTAAAAATCCTTTTAGCCAAAGCGAAAAAAAGGTAGAATAGCGCAGCCCGGCTTTTTCAAAATTATTAATCGTGGGAGGTTTCCTGACAATCATTCTCCACCCAACTGCTATCAAAATGATACCACCGCCTAATCCCAATGCAATATCGAAACCCTTCCAATCGGTGGCTGTCAAAAGGTAGGAGATGCCATAGAAAGCGGTCAAAATGTATAGGGCATCGCTCGTCCAAATGCCCAATCCAAACATCATGCCGGCACGAAAACCTTGCTCGATGCTGGTCTGAACCAAAGTAAACAAAATTGGCCCGGTAAGAATACTCAGGGTCAAACCCAAAAGAATGCCATTCCAGAGTGGTTCCATCAAAAAATGTAATTGCTTTTATTTGCTAACACAAACCTTATTCCCAAACTTCGAAATGAGACTTGTGTTTTCCAGGGTGTATGGTTTAAGTGTAAACGGTGCTGACTAATTTTCTTCTTCCGCCGCGATTTCTAAATTCACACAAATAAATACCTTGCCAGGGCCCCAAATTCAAAGTCCCTGCGGTAATGGGTATAGAAATCGAAGCCCCAATTAAGGCTGCTTTGATGTGGGCAGGCATGTCGTCAGGTCCTTCGATAGTATGGGTCAGATAAGGTTGGTTTTCTGGGACGAGGTGATTGAAGACGCTTTCAAAATCATTAAGAACTGAGGGGTCGGCATTTTCGTTGACGGCAAGTCCGGCCGAGGTATGCTTGAGGAAAAGATGAAAAATACCGGCAGGGGGCAATCTTTCCAATTGGCGAAGGACTACATTTGTAATCAAATGAAAACCCCTTGGATAAGGCGGAAGCATTATTTCAGTTTGTTTTATCATTAGGGTTGGTTCTATTTTTTTGAATTGCCAAGAAAACTCCGGCAATTTATCGATTTCAGGGTTTTACCAAGCAAAAGATTTTTAATAATTTTTTTAAAATAATTATTTCTATTAATAGCAATAAAAAGAAAAATGATTCGGGACAACTCAGGAAGTTTATTTACTCACTTTTTCATTAGTTTCCTTGAATTCGATTAATAATGCCGGCTAAAATTATTTTTAATCAATGGGAATAGGGGCTGCTGTTCTAAAGAATATCAATAAAATACATATTAAAAATATGTGGCATATTTTTTGACTTGCTTCCTTTTGAATGAGGAGATAAGAAA
>CAZJYF010000140.1:0-8856 GCA_964549665.1 uncultured Saprospiraceae bacterium | reverse complement strand
ATATTATTTAGGAGTTTGAATTGTCTTGGACAATGCTACAATTTCAACTTTTAAATTCTCAACAGTAAAAAGACGAGTTTTTGCAACTTAACCACTTTGTATCCTTTTAATGAAATAGCAAAGCACCATTCGATTGGCAACACGGAGCAATTCGATTGAGAAAGAATTGAAAAATATTTCGCTATTTTTGTGCTCCCAAACAAAATCAATGTTCAGGGGTTATAAAAAGGTTTTGTTCTCCGCTCGAAAAAAGAAATTTGTAATTTGAAACACCTGGCTTACCTCCATAAATTCTTCCTCAAATATCGGTGGCGCTTTTTGCTGGGCATCGTGTTTGTTTTCATTTCCAACTGGTTTCGGGTGCTTCAGCCCCGCATGATTCGCGAAGCATTGGATTTGGTGTTGGAGAATATCGGTCTTTTTCGCCTGAACGAGGGCTTTGAAAATCAGTCTGCTGTATTTATGGATTTGGGTAAAATCCTACTTTTCTTCGGTTTGCTGGTGGTTATCCTAGCTTTACTGATGGGGGTCTTTATGTACTTCATGCGACAGACAATAATTGTAATGTCCCGCTTGATAGAATACGACTTGCGCAAAGAAATATTTGCGCATTATGAAAAGCTAGACCTCGCTTTTTACAAAAGAAACAATACCGGTGATTTGATGTCGCGCATCACAGAAGATGTAACCAAAGTTCGGATGTATTTGGGTCCTGCGGTACTTTATGGCATCAACCTCGTTTCGCTTTTCATCATGACCCTTTACTCCATGCTGAGTGTCAATTGGGAACTAACCCTTTATTGCCTTGCGCCCCTGCCGTTGCTTTCGCTATCCATCTATTACGTCAGTAATTTGATTAGTAAAAAAAGTGAGAAAATCCAACGACAATTAGCCAAACTGAACAGCATTGCCCAGGAAGTATATTCCGGCATCCGGGTGGTGAAATCTTATGTCCAGGAATCGCCGATGGGGCATTATTTTGAATCGCAAAGTGAAGAATACAAAGGCAAAGCGATGGCATTGGCGCGCGTCAATGCGCTTTTTTTTCCGGTTATGTTGCTGTTAATTGGAGCCAGCACGGTAATTACCATTTTTGTGGGGGGGTGGCAAGTTTATGAAGGCAAAATCACCACAGGAAATATTGCTGAATTTGTGTTGTATGTCAATATGCTCACTTGGCCGGTCACGGCTTTGGGATGGATTACCTCCATCATGCAACAGGCAGCGGCTTCTCAAAAGAGGATCAACGAATTCCTCAACACCAAACCCACTATTGCCAATGCGACCGTTCAAGCGGATGAAATTCAGGGAAATATCGTTTTTGAAAAAGTGTCTTTCACCTATCCCGACACCGGCATCCGCGCCTTGGAAGGGATAAGTTTCGACTTAAATCCGGGGCAAAAGATGGCAATTATCGGAAAAACCGGCTCTGGCAAAACCACTATCGCCGACTTACTGGTGCGAATGTACGATGTGTCGGAAGGAAGGATTTTGATTGATGGCAAAGATATTCGCAAACACGACCTGTTCAAGTTACGACGGAATATCGGCTATGTCCCACAGGATGTGTTCCTTTTTTCCGATACGGTTTCCCGGAATATCGCTTTTGGCAAAGCCAATGCTTCCCAACTGGAAATCGAAGAATATTCCAAATATGCCGCCGTTTATGAAGACATTAAAGGACTTACCGAGGGATTCGATACCCTGGTCGGCGAGCGGGGTGTAACCCTTTCAGGTGGGCAAAAACAACGGGTTTCCATCGCCCGTGCCTTCATAAAAAAACCCGACATTGTCCTTTTGGACGACTGCCTATCGGCTGTTGATACCAACACGGAAAAGCAAATCCTCAATTACCTCGAAAAAGCCCTGGCGGATAAAACCGGCATCATCATCACCCACCGCATTTATTCGCTCCTCAATTTCGACAAAATCATCGTGCTGGAAGGAGGCCGAATCATTGAAGAAGGAACCCACGACCAACTCCTTTCCAAGAAAGGGTACTATTTTGAATTATTTGAAAAACAAAGAGCGGAGGAAGTAAAAGCTTAGGATTTTTCTTGTTGGGAACTTTATGTCCATATTTTTTGGTACTTTTCTACATTTACCTACATTTGTCAGGGATTATTTTAGCAGAAGTTGCGGATTTTGGAATTTTGAGTTTCTCTCGACAGTAATTTCTCTAAGGATATTTTACCTTAAACTCGAAGTTTGAAAAAACCGGAACTTTACATTTTATAACTAAATTTTTGAAAAGTGGATGACCAAAGAAGATTTGATAGCGTGTATTCAAAGAGGGTTCGGGCGGGTAAACGGAGAACCTACTTTTTTGATGTTCGTCAAACCAAAGGAGACGACTTCTATTTGACTCTTACCGAAAGTACCAGAAGATTTCACGGCAATGGCTATGAAAGACACAAGATATTCCTCTACAAGGAGGACTTCAATCGCTTTCTGAGTGGATTGGAAGATGCCATCACATACGTCAAGACTGAGTTGATGCCCGATTACGACTACGACGAATTCACTCGCCGTCATGAAGAATGGGAGGCTCAAAGGGCCGCCGAACTGGAGGCCGAAGAAGCAGGAGAAACCTCTGGCGAAAGCAAATTGGAAAAATTGGAAAAAGAGGACGAACCGGAAATTAAAGAAGAGGAAGAAGATTCCGAAGTAAAAACCGAAGACGATATGACTTGGTAAGATGAATTCAAGTTACCCGCATGCCTTTTAATCGAAAAAAAGCGAAACTTTCCCTGGTTTCGCTTTTTTTGATTGTGCAACTTTAAATCTAACCCACACCTGAAAATTCGATTACGTTAAATTCACGCCTTTTGCCGCTTACCCAAAAGATTGAAAGATGAGAGAAAGAATGTAAAGAAATTGAAAGAAAAAAGGGGGGCTGCAAAATGAGTGAACTCCATTGGGGAGACAATTTTGGTGCCAAAGTAAAGTCTGATTACCTTTGCCATTATGGAACATTTAGTCGCACCTTCCGTTTTAGCTGCCGATTTCACGCATTTAGCCGAAGCCTTTGAAATGGTGAATAAAAGCCAGGCCGATTGGTTTCACCTCGACGTGATGGACGGGCGTTTTGTGCCAAACATCAGCTTTGGCATGTTCGTCATCGAGGCGATGAAAAAAATGGCAAAAAAACCCCTCGACGTCCACTTGATGATCGTAGAACCGGAGCGATATATCGAACGCTTCCGGGAAGCCGGGGCGGACGTGATTAGCGTTCATTACGAAGCCTGCCCGCACCTTCATCGGACGATTCAGCAAATAAAAGCCACGGGGGCCAAAGCAGGGGTAGCCTTGAATCCACACACGCCGGTGGGGCATTTGGAAAACCTCCTCGAAGCCATAGATTTAGTGTGTTTGATGTCTGTAAATCCGGGCTTTGGCGGCCAAAAATTTATTTACCAAACCTTGCCGAAAGTGCGGAAGTTAAAACAGATGATCACCGAAAAAAATGCGACTCTTTTGATTGAAATAGATGGTGGGGTGGGTTTGCAAAATGCAGAGGTGCTCCTGCAAGCCGGTGCGAATGTTTTGGTGGCAGGCAGCAGCGTTTTTAAAGCGGAAAAGCCTGCTGAAGTCATTGCTAAAATGAAGGCAATTGGCGGAAAAACATGGATGGTTTAAACACGCACTTCAGAAGCAATTTTATCGTCTTTTTTTGAATGGTTGAGATTGGTTGAGAGATGAAAAACAGAAAAGCCCCGAAATCAATTTCGGGGCTTTTCTTAGGAAATGCACAGTATTCAATTATTGCCATTCGGCATATTTATAAATCCCGAACGGAATTTCTATCAATCAAAATATCTTTCAGCTCCTTGAGCATTTCATATTGATGGGGCAACACTCTCTTAAACGCATCTTTTACGGCAATGAAGGTTCCTTTCTCCATCATCTCCGGGATGATTTGTTTGATTTGATCCTTTACAAACAAAACGTCTTCCTTAACCATGGATTTAAGCGAAGGGATGTCGTGCCAATCGCCTTCAAGGGCGTATCCCTGCTCCACTTTTCCATCATCCTGCTCTATGGGGTCCAGTGCAATTAGTTTATCTTCTTCATTAGCAGGGAGGGGTTGTTCCTCTACTTTTCCTTGTGGCAGATGCCATTTTTCGCCCTCCCTTTCCGGGTTGACCATGAAGATTTCCAAACCTTTTTCTGCAAAGCGGTAGATGATTAAATTTACTTTTTTTACCAGGGCCATACTATTTGTTTTTCGAGCTTTGATTAAATTGTGAAAATATACCAACAGCAATAATAGCAAAAGAGCCTCCAAAAAAATGTAGTAGCGGCTACAAAAAAAGCAAGAAATGTCGAGATATTGGAATTTATTAGAATTTAAACTACGAAATCCAAGGATTATCCCATTATTCTACTCCATTCGTTTTCAGTTCTTTAGAGACAGAGGACTTACAAAGTTTAGCCATTCTTTTACAAAAAAACACTAAACGCCTCTTGCTGTTTAAGGTTCCCCCCGCTTTTCACTTTGATACAGCCAAAGCCTGCTCAATGTCTTGAACAATGTCATCGATATGCTCCAAGCCGACCGACACACGCACCAAACCTTTAGTAATACCAACGGCTTGCTGCTCTTCTGCCGACAATTTGGAGTGGGTCGTCGAGGCAGGATGTGTCAGGATGGTCCTTGAATCGCCAAGATTAGAAGTAAGCGAACACATTTTTGCGGCATTCAAAAAGCGCATGCCCCTTTCCAGCCCCCCTTTTACCTCAAAGGTAACCAATCCCCCGCCAAGTTTCATTTGTCTCTTTGCCAATTCATGCTGTGGATGAGACGGCAGGAAGGGATACAATACTTTTGAAACCTCGGCATGTTGCTCGAGGAATTGAGCCAAATGCAGTGCATTTGAACAATGCCGGTCCATTCTCACCGGCAAGGTTTCGAGGCTTTTTGAGAGCATCCAGGCATTGAAAGGCGACAAAGCCGGACCCGTGTGGCGGCAGAAAAAAACAAGCTGCTCAATCAACTCCTTTTTTCCAACGATAACTCCGCCGAGTACCCGACCCTGCCCATCCATGAATTTGGTGCCAGAATGGACGGACAAAGATGCGCCGTATTTGATGGGTTGTTGAAGATAAGGCGTGGCAAAGCAATTATCCACGTTCAAAATGAGTTGGTGTTTATTTGCCAACTGTCCTGCCTTTTCGAGGTCAACAAGCGTAAGCCCAGGGTTGGAAGGTGTTTCCAAAACGATCATCCTCGTGTTCGGGCGAATATATTGTTCCCAGTTATCTACATCTGTGGGATCTACATAGGTGTGCTCAATTTGCCAGGAAGATAAAATATAGTTCAATATTTGATGCGTTGAACCAAATACCGCTCTCGAAGCGATTACGTGGTCGCCGGAACAAAGAAAAGAAGCCATGCTGGCAAAGACGGCTGCCATTCCGGTAGCCGTCGCGAAACCAGCCTCCGCACCCTCCATCAGACAAACTTTGTCGATGAATTCATCCGTATTGGGGTTGCTGAAGCGGGAATAAATGATGCCTTCTTCTTCTCCTGCAAAGGTATCGCGCATCAACTCTGCTGAAGGGAAAGTGAAACTCGACGTTAAAAAAACCGGCACACTGTGTTCGCGGTATTGAGTGCGGTCAATTTGCCCTCTTATGGCTTGCGTTTCAACGTTCTTTGAGTTGGACATAGGTTTGAAATTGATTTGGAATTTGTCTTTTCCAGTTTAGAAAGTTAAGTGAAATTGCGAAAATACGGAACACCCTTGACCTAAAGTGCTGAGGGTCATCAACACTTTTTCATTTTACATTTATCATTTTACATTTCTTTTAGGTTAGGGAATGGATTTGGTAGGACCAGGAAATCGCTGCGGTTTTCTCCAAAAGTTTTGCCACCGAGCAATATTTTCCTATGGAAAGGGAAATCGCCCGTTCTACTTTGTTTTTATTCAAATCTCCATAAAGGTCGTAATGCACGTTTATTTTCGTAAAAAGAGATGGGACATTGTCTTTTTCTCGTTCCGCCGTCACCGTCAATTTAATATCCTTCAAATCTTGTCTTTGCTTCCGCAAAATAAGGATGACATCAATCGAACTACAACTACCCAAACCGGTAAGCACCAACTGAAGGGGCCGCATGGCTTTGTTGCTTCCCCCGATTTCGGGGGAACCATCTGTTTCCACTGTGTTCCCCATTTCATTGGTTGCCCGCATGTGATAAGCGTCGTCGAGTCGTTGCAATTCTATTTTCATTAAACGGTCTGCTTTGCTAGCTTACAGATATCAGGTTTTAGGCAACTTTCAAACCAATGGCAATAATCCGGTTTCTTTGGATGGCGCAAAAATAAAAAAAGCATCTCGCAAAAGTGCGAGGATGCTTTTTTGATGAGAAATTATTTGGTAAATATCAAATTTAAGCGCCTAGATAATGCTTCAATAGTTTGCTTCGGCTCGCGGAACGAAGTTTATTGATTGCCTTATCTTTAATCTGCCGAACCCGTTCGCGGGTCAATCCAAAGCGTTCTCCAATATCTTCCAGAGACATAGGGTGTTCGATACCGATGCCGAAATACAATTTCACAACGTCGCATTGCCTGTCCGTCAGTGTGCTCAACGAACGTTCAATTTCGCGGCGCAAGGACTCATTGTACTCCAATGCTTTGTCCGTTCCGGGCGTTCCGCCATTTTCCAAAACGTCCAACAAAGAGTTATCTTCTCCATCGACGAAAGGGGCATCCATCGAAACGTGCCGGGCTGCAACCCCCAAGGTCGTTTGTACTTCTTCGGTGGGAATTTCAAGGGAGTCCGCCAATTCGTCGGCGGAAGGCTCCCGTTCGTATTCTTGTTCGAGCTCTGAAAAGGCTTTGTTAATTTTATTCAGGGAACCCACTTTATTCAGCGGAAGCCGCACGATACGGGACTGCTCTGCCAAAGCCTGCAGGATGGATTGCCGAATCCACCAAACCGCGTAAGAAATGAATTTGAAACCCCGGGTTTCGTCAAAGCGTTGAGCAGCTTTTATCAAACCGAGATTGCCTTCATTAATCAGGTCACTAAGCGAAAGCCCTTGATTTTGATATTGCTTTGCTACGGAAACGACGAATCGGAGATTGGCTTTGGTCAACTTTTCCAAAGCCAATTGATCTCCTTGTTTTATTTTTTTTGCGAGATCTACTTCTTCTTCCGGGGTCAACAAATCAACTTTACCAATTTCCTGCAAATACTTTTCTAAGGATTGGCTTTCTCGATTAGTAATAGATTTTGTAATCTTGAGTTGTCTCATTTACTTCTTTTATTTTGGAAGTGGACGTAAAATTAAAAGCTTTATAAAGAAGGTTTTGAAAAATTATGGGAATGATTCGAAAAGCTTGCACATACCACTAATAAAACTTGGTTGAGAAAAGTTCAGAGAAGAAATTTTATTCAATAGTTTTTGCTGCACCCTTCGCTTTTTTGTCTTTTTTTAAGCCTTTTTTAAAATGCGTTGCAAAATTAAGGGAATATACGCTGCAAGTCAAGATTTTTTTGTCATTGCCCTCAATAACAATGAATTGGGAAAAAATAGACCTCATTTTCAGCCATAAGGAGTCTTACGGATTAAGAGGAAAAAATTAAACCATTTTCAGGCTCGCCAAAGCTGGAATGATAATACCTGTGAAAGTATTGAGCATTGCAAGCGTCAATTCGCACCGCTGAAAATACCCCTGAGGTGAATAGCTTAAAATATGACCTTTTTGGACTGGCAGCTAACTTCTAGTTTTCCGGAATAATATATTCAGTTGTTCAGGAAAGTGGTGGGATGGAGGAAACAAAAATTTCTTGAGCACCATCATTCCTCATTATCTCAATTCATCCAAATCTCCTGTTCCTTGCAAAAAATCCATCGTTTTTTTTGCTTCCTCTTCATCAATTACGCTGACGGCAACGCCAACGTGGACTAGGACATGGTCGCCAATTTGGGCTTCGGGAACAAGGCTGAGGTTCACCTTTTTGGTAATGCCTCCAAAAGATACTTTTCCTATTTGAAAAATACTTTCCGTTTCGTTGTCAATAGATAAAATTTTACCGGGAACAGCAAGACACATGAGAACTAAATTTTGGATTAGCAACGGTGACAAAAGAAAGCTACCCAAGATAGTAACTTTATTTAATCGCCGTCCCTTAAAATTAAAGACAAAGTACTAAATTCTTTTGATAGTTAATAAGTAGAAAAATATTTTAGCTGGGGAAGGATAATTGCGTCATACTCCATCAAGCCATGAGCAGTAAAAAGGGGCAGCAATTGATTCCAAACGACCTCTTTAAAAGTCCCTTCGTCCTCGTCGGTCATTCCTCTGAGCTGTTGCTGCGTCAGCCAAAAAGTAATAATCATCCAAATGGCATGGGCCGTGTGATGATACTGATTCTGCTGTATTTCCGTTTTCAAGATACCCTTTTCAGCGTTCAATTGCATCCATTCACTTATTTGGGAAATCATCTGCTGAATGTATTGCTTTCGCTTTGTATGCAGGTGGGGATAAGCCCTTTCCATTTCGAGAAAATCAAGGAAATAAAAAGCGAATTTTTGAAACAGAAAATAATAACCGGACAACTGATTGTCGAAGTCAATTAAATGCGGAAAACTTTGTTCCAGAGAAAGAATCGGCTTTACAGCATCCTCCAATTCTGCTTCGATGACTTCGATGATGGTTTTTTTGTTGGGAAAATGATAAGCCAAATTGCCCACGCTGATGCCCGACTTATCCGCAATTTGTTGTAAGCGGACGTTTGTCATCCCCTTTTCATTGAACAACCGGATAGCCGAATTAATTATTTTTAGTTTCGTTTTTTTCATAAGGTCGATCCTAATCTCTTTCTTATCTTGAAAAAAAAGAG
>CAZJYF010000139.1:0-8885 GCA_964549665.1 uncultured Saprospiraceae bacterium | reverse complement strand
GCTGGTGCCTGCGCCAAATTGGCGGCCATCGGCAAAACCAAAATCGGGATGGTGGCAAGTTCCGCAGGCTACGTTTTTTTCACCGCCTAGAATCGGGTCGTAAAACAATAGCCTTCCTAAATCCACCCGTTCCTGAACGAAAGGATTGTCGGAAGGGTACGGAATATCGGGTAAAGTCTTAAGGTTGAATTGGGTCACGAGGTCCTCATCTAGAGGGGCGTCATCGTTAGAACAGCTTGGTGTCAGCACCAAAAATAGGGGCAGCAAAATGGCTAGCAACAAAAGTATTTTTCGCATTTCGGAGAGGTTTAAACGTTAAAAAATTAGACTCAATTCGACGGGAAAAAAAGCAAAATGACCAATAGGTAGTGCATGGCTACCCAAGCATTTTGAATGTTGGGTACTTTATTTAACCATCAAATAAAAACCATCAATTAAAGAAGATAATTTAATATGGTAAAAACAATCATATTAAACATGGAAGGGCAAAAATATTAAAATGTCTTAATAAAGACTGTTTGTTTAAGATAATTTATTAAAAAATTTATTTTCCCCTAAAAGGCAACCTGCAATAATTTTCCAAAAAAAACTTGCACACCCCCTACCCTACCATTCATCTTTGGGGGCAGTTATCCAAAAGCCGTTTTGTGGTCGCAAGGTTTATAATTAGAGTTGTTCCCAGAAAAAATTATTCTTTTGAATAATGCTAAAAATCTAAGGTTTACTAAACTTGGGAAGTTTAGTAAACCTTACTTCAGAACAAGCCAATTAACTAATTCCTAAATTTAGTTTTACAATAAAAATGAAGTCTTCATTTTTCGGGATTATTCTATTGTCAATCATAGCCATCAGCACGGTCAAGATACAGGCACAAGGACCTCCAATCTACACCGGAACGCCAATATTGCTGGGTCTAGACGGAGGAGGAGTTCGAACCTTTGGCAAGTACATTTCCAAAGAAAACGCCACTGCCTATGTGCAGCCTATCGCCATTCCCTACAATATTACAGCAAAATTGCAGGTGGGGGCGATCGTGCCCTTTGTGCGCAAGTCGCCGGATGGGTTGGCAGCAAATTCGGGGGTGGGAGATGTGATGGCTTTCGCCAAATATTTACTTATCCAGAAAGATGGTTCGGGAAAAACCTTTCGCCTGATGGCGCGGGTCAAAGAAACCTTTCCGACGGCGAAAACGAATGAAATGCCCGCCCTAGGTTCGGGGGCTTATCAGACCGATGTGGGCTTGGTGGGAGGGTATATTTCCACAAAAATCGGCATCTATGGGGAAGTTGGTTACAATTTTACGAGTGATCATTTGCCCGATAATTTGATTTACAATCTGGCGGTGGGGCTGCCGCTTTTGCCGCAGCAATATCCGCCGAAGCAGCTAAATGTGTTCCTCGAATTCACGGGCAATTATGCCACTTCCGTGAAACTAAACAGCCTTTTCATCGCCCCGGGCATTCAAGCAATCCTCGGCAGGCGACTATTATTTGAATCGGGTATTCAACTACCCCTCACTCAGGATGTTCCCGATGGACAGAAAACAAATTTTATTTTTCTTTTGGGAACCAGGATTTTAATTTTTTAAAAATGAAAAAAATGAAAAAAATTCTTCTTTTAATAAGCCTGTTTGCATTCTTGACCCTCACCGGTTTGAATGCCCAAACTTCCAGCAACGCGTCTGAAAACCAGCGAGTTAGCGTAAAAGTTGACGGCTTGGCCTGCCCTTTCTGCGCCTATGGATTGGAGAAAAAAATAAAAGATATCGAAGGGGCGGCTGAGGTGAATATTGATTTAAAATCGGGTTTGCTCACTTTCCAAATGCAAGAAGGAAAAGCAGTCAGCGAAGAGGCTATCCGGAAAAAAGTAAAAGATGCCGGATTCACGCCGCGCGAAATCTCTTTCTCGAAATCCTCTTTAAAAACAAAGGAAAATGAATAAATCAAGGCTAATGGCAGCGTTCTTCGGAACCTTGCTTTTCTTCGGTTGTGCAGACAATCAAAAGCGGGAACAAACGCCCAATTGGACATTCAAGGAAGAAATCAAATTGGCCGAAATAGCACCCATCAGCGTCATTGCCGAAAGCGAATTTTTGTGGCTTTCCGATGTCGATAATAATCGGGTCGTAAAGATTGGCTTCGATGGAAAAATTATGGAAGAATATCCCGGCTTTCAACGCCCGATGCACCTTGCGATGAGTCACTCCCGTGTTTATGTACCCGAATACACCGCCGACACCATCAAAACAATTTCCGATAAGCGGGTCGCCGTGTTCCCCCTTTTGGAACAGCCGGACGCTCCCGCGGGGATAGCTGTAAAAGACGAAACCGTCGGCATCGCCGACTTCTACAACCACCGGGTCATTTTGCAGCAAGGAGATGCCGTTTCTACCATTGGCAAAGAAGGACATAATGCGGGGGAATTGTATTATCCGACTGACGTTGAGATTTTTGACGACAAAATATTTGTGGCAGATGCCTACAACAACCGCGTTCAGGTTTTTGACAAAAAAGGGAACAGCTTAGCCATCATCGGTGACAAAGACGGCATCAATGTGGCGACGGGTCTGACCCTTGCCAACGCCCACCTTTTCGTGTCGGATTTCTTTGGCAACCGGGTATTGATTTATGACCTGGGAGGGAATTTGCAACAAATTCTGACAGAAGGATTTGACAAACCTTCGGACATTTCCGTTTTCGGAAATGAACTTTTTGTCGCCAATTTTGGGAACCACAGCCTCGCCGTTTACAGGTTGTATTAGCTATAAGGGAGGGTTTGTGAATGAGGAAGTGACTTGAATTCATTTCCTCATTTTTGTTGCATTTGCCATAAGATTGAATTCGAGACTCCTCAATTGCCCCGTCCTTCAGGTCGGGGACCGCGATTGAAAATTCCTTTTGGCTTTAGCCTTCTACCTGAATGAATGGCTAAAGCCGGATACAAGGTTCATTCAACCCAATCATCCTTGAAAAAAGCATTGTTATTAAATTTGTTCTACAACCCTTGCAGCCTCGTACCCATTTTAATAGAATCCAATTTTCGTAACTTTGCCCTTATTTTCCTTCTGGAAAATTGTTAAAAATCAAAAGTCATCAATTAAAAGATGTTTCCAAAATACGATGTCATAGTAGTGGGTGCAGGGCATAGCGGCTGCGAGGCCGCCGTTGCCGCTGCGAATTTGGGATCCAAGGTTCTTTTGGCAACCATGAACATGCAGACCATGGCGCAGATGTCTTGCAACCCGGCCATGGGCGGCGTTGCCAAAGGGCAAATTGTGCGGGAAATCGATGCTTTATGCGGCTATTCGGGCATCGTGACCGACCATACGATGGTGCAATTTCGAATGCTAAACCGCTCCAAAGGACCGGCGATGTGGAGTCCGAGGGCGCAAAGTGACCGCCTGCAATTTGCACAAAAGTGGAGAGCCCTACTCGAAGCGCATCCGAATATCGACTTTTGGCAAGAGATGGTGACGGGTCTTCTTGTAAAGGATGGCAGCGTAAAAGGGGTTCGTACAGGCATGGGCTTGGCCATTGAAAGTCAGTCAGTTATTTTGACAAATGGCACCTTTTTGAACGGCATCATTCACATCGGCGAAAAGCAATTCGGAGGTGGCAGGGCAGGCGAGAGGGCTTCTACGGGAATCACCGAACAACTGATTGAATTGGGCTTCGAATCGGGAAGAATGAAAACGGGAACGCCGCCGCGGGTAGATGGCCGTTCGCTCGATTGGGAGGCGATGGAGGTGCAGCCCGGTGATGAAGACCCCGGCAAGTTTTCCTTCACCGATACCCCGAAATTGAAAAAACAACTCTGCTGCCACATCACCTACACCAATCCGGAGGTGCATGAAATTTTGAAAACGGGCTTTGACCGCTCGCCAATGTTCAACGGTCGGATTCGGGGCATTGGCCCGCGCTACTGCCCCTCCATCGAAGATAAAATTGACCGCTTTTCGGATAAAGACCGGCATCAGTTATTCGTCGAACCGGAGGGTTGGGATACCTGCGAAATTTACGTCAACGGCTATTCTTCTTCTCTGCCCGAAGACGTGCAAATGAAGGCTATGCGCAAAATCCAGGGGTTTGAAAAGGCAAAGATGTTTCGACCGGGCTACGCCATCGAGTACGATTTTTTCCCGCCGACACAACTCAAACCGACTTTGGAAACGAAGCTCATTCGAAACCTTTTCTTTGCCGGGCAAATAAACGGCACCACCGGCTACGAAGAAGCGGCCAGCCAGGGGCTAATCGCTGGCATCAATGCACACCAAGCCCTTGTTGAAGAAGAACCTTTGGTACTCCGGCGCTCCCAATCATACATCGGCGTACTCATCGACGACCTTGTGAACAAGGGCACCAAAGAGCCCTACCGGATGTTCACCTCCCGTGCCGAATATCGCATCCTGTTGCGCCAGGACAATGCCGATTTGCGCCTGACGCCCATCGCCCAACAGTTGGGTATCCGCGGGGCAACAGAAAGAATGGAACGGGTGAATGCCAAAAAAGAAACAGCGAATAAAATCGAACATTTTTTTCGAAGCTTCAGCGTGAACCCCGAAGAATTGAACCGGTTTTTGGAACAAAAAGGCACCTCGCCGCTTCGGCAAAAAGTGAAATTGCACAGTGTCCTGCTACGCCCGCACATCAACACTACAGACCTCCGCCGCATAGTTCCGGAAGTGGACAATTTTTTATCCCCTTTCGGGGAAGAATTTATCAATCACGCGGAGATTCGAATGAAATACGAAGGGTACATCCAAAAAGAACAGGAAATGGTGGATAAGATGAACCGCCTCGAACAAGTCCGCCTGAGCGAAGATTTTGATTACCAAAAATTGGTTTCTCTTTCCGCCGAAGGGAAGGAAAAATTGCTGAAAATTAAGCCGCGCACCATTGGACAGGCGAGTCGAATAAGTGGGGTATCGCCTTCCGATATTTCGGTCCTGTTGGTGCATATGGGGCGATAGTTCGGAAAGGAGTTTGCAGTCAGGCATTGTAATATTTTGATTGCTGCTGAGAAGGATTTGTACATACGTATGTACAATCCGAACCCGTTATTACCTCGTCTTTGACGAGCGCTTCCACTCAGCGTTCGGAGTCGATAGACGCCGAACCCGGAACCGTGAACAAAAAAGTTTCGCATGCCCGTTTTTCGATTGTCAGACGAAACCATAGCTTTCCCGGATCCATGTCTGGCGAATGCGGATGGGATATTAGCAGTGGGAGGAGACCTTTCGCCGGACCGGCTTTTGTTAGCTTACCAAATGGGTATTTTCCCCTGGTACAACAAGGGAGACCCCATCATTTGGTGGTCGCCCAATCCCCGTTTTGTTTTATTTCCGAATGAACTGAAGGTAACGAAAAGCATGCGACCCTATTTCAATCAAAAAAAATTTGAGGTTACTGCCGACCAAAGGTTCGAAGAAGTGATGCGAAACTGTCAGACCCAAAAAAGAAAAGGTCAGCCGGGTGGCACCTGGATAACGGAACAAATGGTAGAAGGCTACTGCCAAATGCATCGATTGGGCTACGCCCATTCGCTCGAGGTGTGGAACAAAACCGAATTGGTTGGCGGCTTGTACGGCATTTCTTTGGGGAAAATATTTTTTGGGGAATCCATGTTCACCCACCTTAGCAATGCTTCTAAATTCGGCTTTATCAGCCTGGTGCAAAAATTGCGGGAACTGGGTTTTTGGTTGGTGGATTGCCAACAACAAACAAAACATTTGACAAGCATGGGTGCTAAAAATATCTCCCGAAAGAAATTTTTGGACTATTTGAAAAAAAATGAACCGGAAAAAACCCTGCAAAACAACTGGAATCATTTATTTCAACAAAATCCAAAAGACTGATCCCCCACGAATTGCCAAGGTACGTCCAAAGAATGGAAGCTTTCTTCCAAAGAGTTGAAACCCCTTGGAAAGTGTCGGTTATTTTTACCCGCGCCCTTGTTACCCGATTTGACGAAAAATTGTAATTTTAGCGGTTTTCCATTTGAGAACAATTCTTTGACCTAATCATTTAATAGCAGTCATTCATGAGTGAGCAACGCCCCTGGTTAAAAAATTATCCGAAGGGAATTCCCGCCAATATTGACCCGGATGGCTATCCGAGTCTGGTAGCCGTGTTTGAGGAATCCTTCAAAAAGTACCGAAAACAGTTTGCCTTTGCCTGCATGGGAAAGAAGATGACTTATGGGCAAATAGACAAATATTCCAGCCGATTCGGGGCCTATCTTCATTCCCGCGGTTTGGAAAAGGGTGACAAAATCGCCCTCGTAATGCCCAATATTTTGCAATATCCAATTGCCCTGGTCGGGGCTTTACGGGCAGGTCTGACGGTAGTGAATACCAACCCGCTCTACACGCCGCGAGAGATGCGCCACCAATTCAAAGACTCCGGTGCGAAGGCAGTGGTAATTTGTGAAAACTTTGCTTCCAATTTGGAAGAAATCATCGGCGACACCCAAATAAAAACGGTCATTTTGACCAGTATCGGAGAACTTCTCGGCTACGTCAAAGGGGCGATGACCAATTTTGTGGTGCGGAAGATAAAACGGAAGGTACCCAAATTCGATATTCCGAATAGCGTCACTTTCAAGGATTCGCTTTCGCAAGGCAGGAAGTTCAGCCTCCCAAAGTTCGAAGCCTGCACTGAAGATGTCGTGATGCTGCAATATACCGGGGGAACGACCGGAGTGGCGAAAGGGGCCATGCTGACGAACCGAAATTTAGTGGCGAATATGGAGCAAATTCGTTCTATCATTCTTCCTTTTGTGAAAGAAAGCGCAGAGGTCGCCTTGACCCCCTTGCCGTTGTATCACATTTTTGCTTTCACCATCCATTGCCTGGCTTTGGTAAATATCGGGACATTGAATGTTTTAATTGTCAATCCGCGAGATTTATCCTCTATTTTCAAAGCATTTAAAAGCTATCCCATCTCTGTGACGACAGGTGTCAACACATTGTTTAATAGCTTACTCCACCACAAAAAATTCAAAAAGCTCGATTTCAGCGAAATGAAATTTTCGATTGGCGGAGGCATGGCAGTCCAAAGAGCTGTTGCCGAACAATGGCAAAAAGTGACTGGAACAGCCCTCGTCGAAGGATACGGAATGACGGAAGCATCGCCCGTCATAAGTTGCAATCCGGTGGATGGCTCGGGAAAACTGGGAAGCATCGGACTGCCGGTTCCTTCTACGGATATGCGGGTCGTTGATGATGCCGGCAACGAACTCGGCACTGGGGAGGTCGGAGAAATTCAAGTTAACGGACCGCAGGTGATGAAGGGTTACTACAAACGACCGGAAGAGACAGCCAACGTCCTTAAAGACGGCTGGCTAAGCACCGGCGATATTGGCAAAATGCACGAAGACGGCTATTTCCAAATCGTCGACCGCAAAAAAGAAATGATTCTCGTTTCCGGCTTCAATGTCTATCCCAATCAAATCGAAGACGTCATTGCCCACCACCCCAAAGTCAGAGAAGTGGCTGCCATAGGTATTCCCGACGCCAAATCGGGAGAAGTCGTTAAAGTTTTCATCGTCAAAGAGGACAAGTCGCTCACCAAAGATGAACTCATTCAATATTGCCGCGAGAACCTGACCGGCTACAAAGTGCCCAAACAGGTGGAATTCAGAAAGGACCTGCCCAAATCTACGGTCGGCAAAATTTTGCGGAGGCAATTGCGGGAGGAGGAGAAGGCGGATTGACCCAACGGCCAGCCCGCCAATCCTATCTACCTTATCGTTTAATCACCTTTTTCGTGACCATCCCTTCTTGATTGAAAATCTTGACCAAAAATGCCCCGCTACTCACCTCCCTCATATCAATGGAAGTCGTTGCACCACTTTGGGTTTCGGTGGCTTTCACTACTTTGCCCGTCACATCAATAAGCTGAACCTGGTAGGTTCCTTGCTTTTCCGCTTGAACCAGAATAGACAAGTGGTTGGAAAACGGATTGGGGCGGATGCTAATGTTGGCTTGCAGCAGCCGTTCTTCGATGGCAGTAATTATTACAGGGAAAGAATCTCCATCCCATTTATTAATAGCCGGCTGAGTCCCGAAATTAGGTTGGTCCCTGGCCATCCACCCGATTTGTGGAGAAACGAAATCAATGGCACCACCGGGAATCATGTTGTCAATCAGTTCCCAGGTCTCGCCGCCGTCATTGCTAAAAAAAGAAGCGTTGGTGATTGGTGCAGCGCCAATATAGCTATTCTCCGTAACGGGTACGAAGGCAATATTGAGCAGCCTGTGTGATGATAAGGTAGGGAGTAATTCCCAGGTGATGCCCCCATCTGTAGTTCGGGCGATCCGCGTGTCCGAGACAAAAGAAAAATCGGAGTTGAAAGAAGAAATGGCAAGGCCATTCAGAGAATCCCGGAAAGCGACGGAATGAACCATGGCATCGGCGACGGGAAAATCCGAAGCTCCCCAAACGTGTCCTTTATTGTTGCTCCGGTAAATTCTGCCGAAAAGGGTCCCGAACCACATTTTGTCGCCTACGGCTGTGCGGGAATTCGTGCCGGAAAAAAGGATGGTGAATTCCCCACTTTGAAATGGAGGAAAGCTGGAAACCGGGTTCCAGTTTTCGCCCCCATCGGTTGTGGTAGCCATAAAAGCCTGGTTGATGCAAACCCCATTCGTCTCATCGAAAAAATGCACCCAAACGCCTCCGGCTACATGGTGGTATTTTTCTGTCCAGGTTTCACCGCCGTCGGTGGTCAGGAAAAGCCCTCTTCCCGTGCCATTGTTGAAGCCCTGAGTGCTGATCCAAGCGGTGTTTTCGTCGAAGGCATGGATGTCGAAGCTAATTCTGCCGGGGGCTTATTCCACATCGAAGCCCTGCCAGCTTTCACCGCCGTCGGCCGTTTTCAACACT
>CAZJYF010000138.1:0-8894 GCA_964549665.1 uncultured Saprospiraceae bacterium | reverse complement strand
TAATTTAATGATATCGATTATCAAAAATTACTTCTAGTTTGACCATGTTTAGGTTGTTAAACCTACGTTAAAGACCTTCCAAATTTGTTTCTTCCCCGCTTCCGATTCATCCTTACCCACAGATTGACAAACCTTTCACAAAAAAGTCCTAATTTGTATTTCCAAAGAGATGGAATCATCTAATTCAACATCATGAAAAAACCTCATTTCTCTGCCAAACGGAATTCGATTTTGTGTCCCAAAAAAGAATCGGTCAAGACGGTATTTCAAAATCTGTATTTCATCATTTTTGCCCTACTTTCTGCAATTTTTTTCATCAGCTTTCAAAATACTAATCCAAAGCCCATGCTAAATTTAAACGACGGCGATTATACAGCCGAATGGAAAACCATTGACTCCCTCGAACAACAAGGTCTTCCGAAATCTGCTCTGAAAAAAGTGGAAGCACTTTACGCGAAAGCAAAAAAAGAAAACAATCCTTCTCAACTCATAAAAACATTGATTTACAAGGGGAAATACGAAAGTCAACTGGAAGAAGACGGTTTGGTGAAGGCAATTTTCAAGTTGCGAAAGGAAATGGAGGAAGCAGATTTCCCCGTCAAGCCAATTCTCCAATCAATGCTCGCAGAAATGTACCAAAACTACCTGAGCAATCATTGGTGGACTTTCCAAAACAGGACGCAAACCGTCCAATTCCAAATAGAAGATATTCAAACCTGGACCATTGAACAATTAATGGATGAAAGCGCCAAATGGTACCTAGCTTCTTTGCAAAACGACCAACTGAAGGAAGTGAAAATCGAAGATTTCGAAGCGATAACAACCGGTGGAAAAAACAACGAACTGTTGCGGCCAACATTGTACGATTTCCTCGCTAACCGGGCGATTGAATACTTCAGAAATGAGCAAAGCCATTTGACGCAACCTGCCAACAAGTTCTATCTTGATAGGGAAGAGGCGCTCCTTCCCTTTGAGGATTTCATCAAAATCAAATTTGAAACCCAAGATTCCAACTCCTTCAAATTCAAGACATTATTGCTTTTTCAGGAGTTGCTTGCGCATCAAAAAGAATCGAACAATGCTGCCGGGTTGATTGATGCCGAGTTGAAACGGCTGAAGTTTGTGCATGAAAACGCTGTTTTGGAAAATAAGGACGAACTCTACCTGGCAACCTTAGACCAACTGTCTCAAAAATTTATTGATTCTCCCTCTGTTGCGGAAGTTTTTTACCAAAAGGCTGCCTTTTATTTCAACAAAGGTCAAAAATACCAACCCAACCCCGACGAAGCGGGAAAATGGAATTGGAAAACCGCCCGCGAAATTTGTGAAAAAACCATTCAAAATTATCCCGGAAGTTTTGGTGCCCACCAATGTACTGCATTGAAAGTACAGATTGACCAAAAGAGTTTGAGCTTTCAGACCGAACAAGTCAATTTGCCAAACAATCCTTTCCTTTCTTTAGTGCAATATCGCAATATGGGGAAGGTGTGGATGAAGGTTATTCCCTTCGACGAGGAGCGGGAAACCCGCCTGGAAAAAATGCGCAGCGAGCGCGATGCTAACAAAAAAATTCTTCCCTATTTCAATTCCTTCGAACCATTAAAACAATGGATTGAAAACCTGCCGACAGATGGCGATTTCCGGCAACATGCTGCCGAAGTGAAAATTGACGGGTTGCCTTTCGGCAAATACTTGGTGATGGTTTCCGATAATCCCGAATTTTCGGATGAACAAGGGATTGCAGGCTACCTTTTCACCCATGTATCCCGCATGGGAAATTGGTATCGGACGGACGAGAATGGGCAGTCAACCTTTGTCGTTTTTGACCGGGAAAGTGGCGCACCCTTAGAAGGCGTAAAAGCCGAGTTTTTTGTTCGCCGCTACAACAGCATTTTCCGAAAAAACGAGTTCAAAAAAGTGAGTGTTGTCACGAGCGATGAAAACGGATTCTTGCAGCCTTTGCTGAATGAAAAAGATTACAATTATCAAGTCAGGTTCAGCCGGGGGAAGGATGTCCTTTTTCTGAAAGAAGGCTACTCCAATTATTTCTATCATTCGGAACAACAGCCGTTTACTACGACTCACTTTTTCCTAGACCGGGCAATTTACCGGCCCGCACAGACCATTTATTTTAAAGGGATTATCATCCAAAAAGATGCCCAAGGCATGCCCAAAATTGTACCGAACCGGAAGATTACCGTCACCTTCCGCGATGTAAATTATCAGGAGGTGGAAAAGCTCGAATTGACGAGCAATGAATACGGAACCATCAACGGAACTTTTACCGCGCCGCGAAGTGGATTATTGGGTCAAATGAGCCTGCAGGCAGACGTGGGCGGTGCAAAAAATTTCCGGGTGGAGGAATACAAACGCCCCAAATTCGAAGTGGATTTTGAGCCGGTAGAGGGCAGTTTCAGAATGGATGAAAAAGTGACCGTGAAAGGGATGGCAAAAGCCTATGCCGGCAGCAATATAGACGGAGCAAAGGTGCAATACCGGGTGGTTCGGGAGGTGGATTTTCCGTGGATTCCGGGGTGGTATTGGCGCGGCGGATACAATCCCTGGCAATCGGAAAGCATGGAAATCGCGAGCGGGGTTTCCACCACCGATGCAGAAGGCAAATTTGAAATCGATTTCATCGCCCTGCCCGACCGCTCGGTCCCAAAAGACAAAAGTCCGGAATTTTCCTACACCGTTCATGCCGATGTGACGGACATAACAGGTGAAACACATTCTAGCCAAACGGCTGTCAAAGTGGGCTACATTGCCTTGAGGGCTGATATTCCAATTGCCTATCAGGTCAATGCAGATAGTTTGAAAAAAATTGAAATTTCTACGAAAAATTTGAACGGTCAATTTGAAGCGGCGAAAGGAAGCCTTGCATTTGAACTGCTGGCAGCTCCGAAAAAAATATTTATCGAAAGATATTGGCAAAAGCCTGACAAACAATTACTTGCAGAAATAGAATTTTTTCAAAATTTTCCACATCTATCCTTTGGTGATGAAGATGAAGCACAAAATTGGAACGTCAAAAGACTGGTTTTAAAAGCAAATTTTGACACTGGCAATTCAAAAGAGATTTTGCTTCCTAAAGTGAAACTGCCCCCGGGAAAATACGCCCTGACCCTGAAAACGAAGGACAAATTCGGTAAAAAGATCGAGGTCAAAAAGTATTTCACGCTCTACGATTTGGATTCAAAATCTATTCCTGTACCTACCGTCGGATGGCACCTTTTGGAAAAGAAAACCTACGAACCGGGAGAAAAAGCAGTCTTCTATTTTGGCACAACTGAAGACTCTCTACCCCTCCTTTTGGAAATGGAGCGCGACCGCAAAATTATCAGCCGAAAGTGGCTTCATCTGCACGACTTGCAGAAAGAAACTTACGCTATCCAGGAGGAAGACCTGGGCAACGTGCATTACCACTTTAGTTTTGCCAAGCACAACCGCTCATTTACGCGGCAAAAAACCCTTTTCGTACCTTGGAGCAATAAAGATTTGACCTATGAGTATGGCACTTTCCGCGATAAATTACAACCCGGTCAGGAAGAAGAGTGGATTATTAAAATCAAGGGACCGAAAGGCGAAAAAGTCGCCGCGGAAATGGTGGCGGCAATGTACGATGCCTCCTTGGATGAATTTGCAGAGAATCATTGGAGTATGAATTTGTTCCCCACTAGTTATCCTGCGAGAGGGTTGAGAGCGAAGGGGTTTTCAACGGATAGAGGGCGCATTATTAATTGGGTCAACCAAGCGCATTCTGCCTATCCATCGAGGAGTTACCGGCACTTGAATTGGTTCCATTTCGATTTTTATGGAGGGAGAAGATATTTGTTGAAATCAAAAATGGGTTACGCTATGGCAAGAGAAGCACCGCCTTCACCCGAAGCAGAAATGGCTGCTGCAGATCATATTGGGGAGGAAGAATCGGAGGCATCGGCAAATGGAGGAATTGCACATCAAAAAGAAACTTCTGCAAAGGAGGGTGGGCTATTGGAAGAAACAAAAGATCAGGAAAATAATTTTGCAAAATCCGATTTCAAAGAAATTAAAGTGAGAACCAACCTCAAGGAAACGGTTTTCTTTTTTCCGAATTTAATGACCGATTCGGAAGGAAATGTGTTGCTCAAATTCAAAATGAACGAGGCCTTGACGCGCTGGAAGTTTCTGGCATTGGCGCACACCAAAGATTTGAAAACCGGGACGACGCAACGAGAAGTCATCACCCAAAAGGACTTGATGGTCATGCCCAATCCGCCTAGATTCTTCCGGGAAGGCGATGAAATTGAGTTCACGGCGAAGGTGGTTAATTTGACGGATAAGCCCCTTTCGGGAAATGCGCAATTGCAATTGGTCAATCCGCTGAATTCCCTTCCTGTTTTTAAATGGCAGGACAATCCCCAATTCAATCAAAATTTCACTGTTGAAGGGGGACAATCTGCCCGCTTGGCTTGGCGGTTCAAAGTGCCGGATGCCAGTGAAGTTCCGGTTGTCGAACACACCGTTTTAGCTGCAGCGGGAAATTTTTCTGACGCGGAACGCAGCACCGCCCCCGTCCTCTCAAACCGGATGTTGGTCACCGAGACCCTGCCCCTGCCGGTGCGGGGAAAAGAAAGCAAAAAATTTGCGTTCAAAAATTTAAAAAACAATCACTCGAGTACCTTAAAGCACCAGGGATTGACGCTGGAGTTTACCTCAAATCCGGCTTGGTATGCGGTTCAGGCATTGCCCTATTTGATGGAGTATCCCTACGATTGTACGGAACAAATTTTCGCCCGCTATTACGCCAACAGCCTCGCCAGTTCGGTCGCCAATTCCCACCCTAAAATCAAAGCGGTTTTTGAACAATGGCGCACCTACCAAGCGGATGCCCTCGAGAGCAATTTATCGAAAAATGAAGAGCTCAAATCTGCTGTGTTGGAAGAGACGCCGTGGGTGCTTCAAGCCCAAAGTGAAGCACAACAAAAAAAGAATATCGCCCTGCTCTTCGACCTAAATCGGATGAGTTATGAACGGGAAAACGCGCTGGCCAAACTCGCCGAGCGGCAAATGCCAAATGGCGGTTGGGCCTGGTTTCCCGGAGGCAGAGATAGCCGCTACATCACGCAATACATCGTAGAGGGATTGGGGCATTTGGACAAACTCGCCGTGGCGGATGTGCAGGAAAATCTAACAACTTGGCGAATGCTAAAAGATGCAGTCCGTTACATCGATGCGCGCATGGTAGAGCAATACGAACGCCTCGAGGAAATGATAAAAGAAGGCAAAGCGAAGTGGGAAGATGACCATTTGGACAATATGGCGATTCATTATTTGTACACTCGTTCCTATTTTTTGATTGACCGTTCTGCACTGGCAAATGCTTCGGGCGATAATCCAACCGACAGGGGCAAGAAATATATAGCCCTGGACGGAAAAATTGAGAAAGTTTTTGACTACTACCTCCGTCAATCAGAAAAATATTGGTTGAAAAAAGGTATGTATCAGGAGGGCATGATAGCATTGGCGTTACATCGGATGGGCAGGGGACAAACACCTGCTAAAATGGTCAAATCCTTCAAAGAACGAGCGCTCCACAACGACGAGTTCGGCATGTATTGGAAGTATCCAAGCGGTTATTGGTGGTATCAGTTGCCCATTGAAACCCATTCCCTGATGATTGAAGTTTTTGAAGAGGTGGCCAATGATGCTGTCGCAGTTGATGAGTTGAAAATTTGGTTGCTGAAAAACAAGCAAACGAATCATTGGAAAACGACGAAGGCTACTTCTTCTGCCGTTTATGCCCTTCTGATGAGCGGCGAAAATTGGTTGTTGGAAGACCAGGCTGTGGACATCAACCTGGGAAATAATTCGGATTGGCAACAAGCAATTCGGAACGCGCAAAAAACGGCGGAAGCCGGCACCGGCTATTTCAAACTGACATTCAAGGGGGAAGAAGTGAGCAGCGACATGGCAAGTATTCGGGTAAAAAACCCAAACAATGTCGTCGCGTGGGGCGCAATGTATTGGCAGTATTTTGAGCAACTTGACAAAATTAATACCTTCAAAGAGACTCCTCTAACATTGAATAAGCAGCTTTTTAAAGTAGAAAATTCACCGACCGGGGAAGTCCTCCGCCCCATAACGGATGCCACCAACCTAGAACCCGGGGACATGCTGAAAGTGCGAATCGAATTGCGCGTTGACCGCCCGATGGAGTACGTCCACATGAAGGACATGCGAGCAAGTGGCTTTGAACCTATCAATGTGCTTAGCCGGTACAAATGGCAAGGCGGTTTGGGCTATTACGAAAGCACGCGAGATGCTTCTACCAACTTCTTTTTCAGTTATTTGCCAAAAGGAACGCATGTATTTGAATATCCGCTTCGGGTAGTTCACAAGGGAGATTTTTCGAATGGAATCACAACGATCCAGAGCATGTATGCCCCTGAATTTAGTAGTCATTCGGAAGGGATCCGGGTGGTGGTAGATTAGTGCCTCAGCTCGGAGAATACCGGAGCTCGCCGTCAACCGTAGCTCCGAGCTTCGTCTCGGAGAAGTGCCGTGCGTTTCTTCTCCGAGACAAAGCTCGGAGCTACTGTGAGATTCGTGCTACGGTAAAATTCGAGCTATGGTGGGGGTTGAGCTACTAAAAAATAATTATTTTTGCACCTGCCGTAAAAACAAATTCTGGCACCTATGCCCTCCCAAAACAAAGACCCACAATACTACTCCCGAAACTTACCGCCCAGACAACCGACCGAGGGTGTTTTTTTCGTCACTTATAATCTCGAGGGGGCTTTGCCAAAAGACATCCTCAAAAATCTCCGGGAAGAAAGAGACCTCAAAATCGCAGAATGGAAAGACAGAGGACTGACTGAAAAGGAAATCAAAAAAGCCCTCCGCAAAATCCACGACCTGTATTTTGGCAAATTCGATGCCTTGTTGGATAATCCAAATGAAGGTCCAATATTTTTGAAAGACCCTTCCGTAGCGCAGATTGTTATGGATTCCATTCGGTTTTTGGATGGCAATCAGTACAAGGTGATTTGCTTTACCATTATGTCAAATCATGTTCATAAAATTGTTTACAAAACGCAGAAAGTTCTATTCAGAATAATGCAAAGCCATAAAGGATTCACCGGATTTGAAGCAAATAAGATTTTAGGAAGGCGCGAACCGTTTTGGCAGCCCGAAAGTTTTGACCACCAAATTCGAAACAGGGAATGGCTGTGGGAAAAAGTCCGATATGTTTTGAATAACCCAGTGAAGGCAGGCTTAGTGAAGCATTGGCGGGATTGGGAAAATTCTTATATCAATACCGAGTTTTTGAAATATGCGCCGAAATAATGACGACACCGTAGCTCAAAACGCCGTAGCTCCGAGCTTTGTCTCGGAGAAGTCCCATGCGTTTCTTCTCCGCGACAAAGCTCGGAGCTACGGTGAGATTCGTGCTACGATATTCCGAGTTACTCAAAGACCTCTGTTTCGGGATGAAAAGCGTACCAAGCGAACCAAAACAAGGTCACGGCGGGTAATTCTTTTCCGTCTTCATCAGTTATTGAAGCCGCTTTAGCTTTTTTATCGAAATGAACGGTCAGTTTTTGTCCATTGAATTCGTCCTCCACTTCCTCCCCAGCTTTCCGCAATTCTGAGAAGGGGTAAGCTTTGAATTTTCCCCCAATTTCAATTCCAATGACTTTTTCTTTTTTCGGGTAATCCTTGCTCGAATGATTTACAGGAAACATGAGGGAAGAAGAAGTTTCGTAGCCCTGATAAGGGGTAACGTTGTAATTCCTACTGTAGCCCGTATCCGTGGTTAGGACGAGGCTGGTCGGATGGGCAGCACGCCAATTTTCCCAGGTTGTTGCCGTTGTGGGCAAAAAATCCAAATTTTTGCCGGAATCGGGCCCGGCAACTGCCTGCATCATTATCTGCGACCAAAGCGATTGGGTCTGCCGGTCGTACAACAATACGTCGCTGTTGTACAGCAGACCGGAGACGCCAAAGGTTCTAGCTTCTCCATCGATTTTAGCCGAAAAAGCCATGCCGCTGCCGCAAAGCGGGCAAAAAGCAATGACCACAGGAACGCCATCGAAATCATCGTTCACAATCTCGTGGTAATTTAAAATGCGGATGGGATAGGCTTTGGTGATTCCGTTTACTTCCACCCCCAAAACGGCGTCGGATTTCGACAAAAACCGCGCATCGTAGGCTTCCGCAAAATCGGGATGGTCAATGGAAGGTATGCCATCGCGCGGGGGTCCGCCACGCCTTATTTCGCGATCCGAAATTTTGGGGTTGGTCAATTTGAAACCATTTAGGTGGCGGACTTTGCCACGATGAAAATCACCTTGGGCATTGGAACAGGTCACCGAAAGCAAAGCGATGATTAAAATGGCACTCGTTTCAAAGAATTTGATATTCATGATTCATTTTTTTTTGATTGCCGAATCTTATGACTTTTTTGCCACCTCCGTTGTTTCAACTACGACAATCACCCGAATTTATTTTATTGGAGAAATAAGCTATTTTTGCTTCCACATCAACCGGACGACCTTTTCAACGAAAACCACATCACCTTCAACCATAAAAATTTATGAAATTTTTTCTAAAAATTACGGGCTTTATCCTAGTCCTCATATTAGCAATAGTGGTCTTTGTTCAAAGTTGTGCCACTGCCGATTTGAGAACCGAAACCGTCAAAAACCATCCCGATGCGGAGAAAGGAAAGCGCTTGCTGAAAGAAGCTTTCGATGCCCATGGTGGCAATAATTGGCTTGCCTTGGAAACCTACGAAATTAAAATCCACGACCAGTTCTTCGGCTTCATGGGCAAGCAGGGAAATCCCTACCCTGGAGACGAAGCCACCCTTCTTTTACAATACATTCCCAACAGTTACAACGGGCGGGCGA
>CAZJYF010000137.1:0-8927 GCA_964549665.1 uncultured Saprospiraceae bacterium | reverse complement strand
GGCTGAGATGATACCCATCGAACCTGCCCGGGTAATTCCGGAAAGGAAAATGAGTACTCGCCTTTGGCAAGACTCATCAAGGGACATTTTTTAAGCAGCGCGCAAACCCCTTGGGCGTTGAATTTGTCACCTTCAAATTTATCTTTACCATGAAACGACTCATTGTCGGATTAGCATTGCTAATGTTGGCGCGCCATGTGTCCGCCCAAGCCCTACTTACAGGGCAAATTACAGACCGGCAGGGGGAGACTTTGCCTGCCGCGAGTGTCGTCGTCCTTGAGACCAAGCGCGGGACGGCTGCTAATGAAAAAGGGGTGTACCACTTTGATAATCTCTCGCCGGGAGAATACACCCTCGCAGTATCTTTTGTCGGGTACAAAAATGAGAAACGCAAAATCAAAATTCAGAAGGGTATCACCAAGGTGATTCTCCATGTTCAAATGGCAAGGCAGATTTTTGCATTGGAAAGCCTGACCGTGAAGGCTACCCGTGCTGCTGAAAATTCCCCTTTTACCTACGCTAATTTGTCCAAAGAAAAGATTCAGGAGAAAAATATGGGCCAAGACGTTCCCTTTCTTTTGCGTTGGACGCCCTCTGCCGTCGTTACTTCGGACGCAGGGACGGGCTTTGGTTACACGGGCATCCGCATTCGGGGCACCGACCCCACCCGCATCAACGTGACCGTCAATGGCATCCCCCTGAATGATTCTGAATCGCAGGCTGTTTTTTGGGTCGATTTGCCGGACATCGCGAGTTCTGTCGATGATATTCAAATTCAGCGAGGCGTCGGAACCTCCACCAATGGCGCAGGTGCATTCGGGGCCTCAATCAATATGAACACGGGCAGCTTGCACAAGGATGCCTACTCGACTTTTTCCGCCACGGGCGGTTCCTTTGATACCTGGAAGGCCACTGCACAATTCGGTTCCGGTCTGCTCAACAAAAAGTTTACCCTCGATGGGCGGCTTTCCCGCACGACCTCCGATGGCTACATTGACCGGGGACGCGCGGATTTAAAATCATTTTTTCTTTCGGGCGCTTATGTGGGCAAAAAAAATCTGCTCCGATTGAACGTTTTTTCCGGACAGGAAGTGACCTATCAATCCTGGTGCGGGGTTCCCACTCAATATTTGGGCGACCCCAAATTGCGTACTTTCAACCCCTGCGGAACAGAAAAGCCGGGCTTGCCCCACGACAATGAAGTGGATGATTACACGCAGACACATTATCAACTTTTGTACAACCATCAGTTGGACCGCAACTGGAATTTCAACCTGGCAGCCCATTACACCAAAGGATCCGGTTTTTTTGAACAATACAAAGCAGACCAGCATTTTTCCGATTACCTTTTGGAAAATGTCTCTCTGGGAAATGAAACAATTACAAAAACCGACCTCATCCGCCGGCGGTGGCTGGACAACGATTTCTACGGCGGCATCTGGTCGGTGAACTACATTCGCACCGACAACCGGCTGCAAGTGACTCTTGGAGGCGCATGGAACAAATACCTCGGCGGGCATTTCGGCAAAGTGATCTGGGCGAAATTTGCCAGCAATGGCACGCAAGGACATCGCTATTACAATGGCGATGCGACGAAAAAAGACTTCAATGTTTTTGCGAAAACCAGCTTCCAACTCACTCCTTATTTAACGGCTTTCACCGATTTACAATACCGCCGGGTGAATTACTCAACCGAAGGAACGGACAATGATCTGCGTGCCTATTCGGTGCAGGACGAACTAACTTTTTTCAACCCGAAAGCGGGCTTTTTTTATTCGTTGAATGACAATAGCCAATTGTACGCCTCTTTTGCCGTCGCGCAGCGGGAACCCAATCGCGACGACTATGTGGATGCCCCAAATGGCGTAAAACCAAAGCGTGAACGGCTGTACAACACGGAAATCGGCTTCCGCCAAAAATGGAAAAAAGCAGCTCTGAACGTGAATTTTTATCACATGCAATACAAAGACCAATTGGTACTTACGGGGCAGATAAACGATGTCGGCGCGCCGATTAAAATCAATGTTCCGCACAGCTTCCGCATTGGTGCTGAAATTGTCGGAGGCGTGGAAGTGACGCCCCATATTAGCTTGCAGGGAAATGCGACATTCAGCCGCAACAAGGTGAAAGGCTTCACTGAGTTTATTGACACCTACGACGCCAATTTTGGGTGGTTGGGGCAGGAAAAAGTCCGGCACGGTAATACCAACCTCTCCTTTTCTCCCGGAGTCATTGCCGGTGGAGAGTTGAAGTATGAGGTGTTCAAAAGAAAACAAAGACCGGAAAAGCAAAGCTTATCTTTCGCCTTATCAGGCAAATACGTGGGAAGTCAATTTATTGACAATACCTCGGATGGAAACGCGGAACTTGCGGCTTACTTTTTCAGCGATTTTCAGATTCGTTACGGACTACGGTCGAAGTTTTTCAAAGAAATTTCGTTGACCTTTTTGGTCCGGAATGTTTTTGATGAGCATTACGCCACCAATGCCTGGCTGTATCGCTTTAATTTTCCTGGAGACGCCTCATCGGACCCGAATGTTTTGAAGGGCGGTGGACCCACCCACAACATGATTGGTTATTATCCACAGGCGGGGAGAAATTTTTTAGCAGGTCTGGAAATGAAATTTTAAGCCAACCTCAATAAAAAGCAACGTCCACTTTTTCTTCTATTGGCAAGGAAGGGACGTTGCTTTCCAATGGCGCTAAAACTTATACGTCACGCCAACGCGAAAATTAACGGGCAAATCAATCGAGTCGTCCGCTTGATTTAAATTGTATAAAAACAGGACTTCATAGCCCCAAAGGCCCCCAACCGTGCTGGTGTATCCGCCGCCGACGTAAACATTTGTCCGGGTTTCTCGAAAGGTTATCACATTCTTGTCATTAGGGTCGTAAATAAGCAAGCCGCTGGTGATGGGGATGAGGTCGGTGCTTTGTTCTTCCACCTCCACGTGGGCGAAAATAGTGGGAACGATTTTATACCGAACAAAACCGGCAACAGAGAAATTGGTCGTATTGACCTTGTGGATTTGGGCATCGGTGGCCCGGCCTTTTACGGAAAGATAATCGATGGCAACACGGGGCCCAATGGAAAGGTTACCGTTCAATAATTTATACCCTACCATCGGGGAAACGCCCACAAAGAAGGTGTTGGATTGCCCGCTACCGGAGAAGCCCAAATTGAAGCCGGCACCGTACCACAGTTTGGACAGAAAATCTCCGCTTTCATCGAAATATTCATCTGTCCTTGAAGTATGATGCTTCTTCTTTTTCCCTCTCCTTCTTCTTTGTGCATCGGCGTCGTGGCTTAAGCAGAGGGTGAACATTATCGTTAATAAAGAAAAAATTAATAGTTTTTTCATAATGAATCGTTTTGTGCAAAAATAATCTTTTTGAACAAGTAAAATAAAAAATGCCACTTGGAAAACCAAAGAAACGTCGTGCAAAGTAGCAAAAGAAAAAACCAATGAGGCAATATTTAGTTGTATCAAGCCGACAATAACCATCGTCTTCACAAAATTAAAAAGCAATTGAAAGGAGGAGTTTTCATTATGAAACCTCGAATCCTCCAGTTCTTACCTTTCTACCTTGGGTTGAATTTTTTTCGATAGAAAACTTTTTTCAGTAGCTGCATGGACGGGGGTATTTCTATGGTTTTACAAAAATAGTTTTCTGGACCTCAAAAATTAGGTGCCACTAATTGATTGTAAAAATTAAAGAATTAATGTTGGGCTCTTTAAATAAAAAATCACTCCTTTTGCCCAAGCCAAAGCCCGCCAAACGCAATCAAAAGTATCGCGAAATAAATCGAGGCAACGAATGGGTTGTAAATCGTAATCGCCACAAAAGCGACGCAGGCAATAATCAAGGCGATGATGGGAAACCACGGATACAGCGGCACGCGAAAAGGTCTTTCCAATTCCGGTTCTTTCTTTCGTAGTACTAACAGAGAAATCATGGAAATGATGTAGAGGCTAAGCGCACCGAAGCAGGCGATGGTAATAATTTCGCCTGTTTTGCCGGTCAAAAGAGCAATGATGCCGATAGCCATGTTGAGGAGGAGGGCATTTGCAGGGGTTTTAAAGCGGGGATGAACTTTTCCCAAACCCGCAGGAGCAAAACCCACCCGGCCAAATTCAAAGGTAGCCCTTCCGGCGGCCAAAAGGATTCCGTGAAAAGAGGCGACCAATCCGAAGAGACCGATAAAGGTGATGATTTTATAAAGAAGATGGTTCGTTCCCACCGTTTGTGCCATGGCTAGGGGTAGCGGAGAATCGGATAGTTCGCTACTCCCTTCCGGGAAAACGATTCCTTCCCAGCCCCCCACCCCCACGGAGGCCGCAAAGGTCAGGATGCAAAGCAGTACCAAGGTCAAAATGGCCGAACCAAAGCCAATCAGCACATTCCTTTGCGGATTGACAGTTTCTTCGGCAACGTTCGCTACGCCTTCGATGGCCAGGAAAAACCAGATGGCAAAGGGAAGAGCTGCAAAGATGCCCCGCCACCCATTCGGCAACGCGTTTTTTTCCAGATGTTGCCACTCGAATTCCGGTAGTGTGGAACCGGCAAAAATAAGCAAACCCAGGACGGCAACGAGGGTGATGGTCAATTCAAAAGAAGCGGCGGCTTCCACCCCGTAAATATTCAAAGCCGTAAAAATAAAGTAGGAAAAAATGGCGATGGCAAGTACCGGAATGGCAGGTATCAAAAGGTGCAAATAAGCGCCGATGGCAAAAGCGATGGCCGGGGGTGCGAAGACAAACTCGATGTTTTGGGTCATGCCGCCCAGAAAGCCCCATTTTTTTCCCAAAGCCCGGATGGCATAATCAAAAGCGCCCCCCGCCTTGGGAATGGCGCAAGCCAGTTCGGTGTAGCTGAAGGTGAAGGTGAGGTACATGATTATGATAAAAAAGGTGGCGATGGCAAGTCCCAATGTGCCGCCCTTTTCCAAGCCCAGATTCCATCCGAAATACATGCCCGATATGACGTAGCCTACGCCCAGCCCCCACAGCATCAGCGGGCCCAAGGTTCTTTTTAGCTGTTGCTCAGAAGACTTGTGTGGGTTTTGTTCTGTTGGTGTCATGCGTTTTGGATTCAGCCATTAATTTGCGAAATCTTTCAGATTTAGAAAATTTAAAATCAAGGAGTTAGAGATTTACCAAATCTGATAGATTTTGCAAATCGGGTCTTATAAACCAGGTCTTTTTTATCTGACAACGCTGAAGCGGTGCGCGACGAGTTGGTCATTCAATTGAACCGTCAGCACGTAATTGCCGGAGGGCAGGCCGTTCAAATCGAGGGTCTGCCTGCTTTCACCTTTGGCAATGGATTTTTTCACGAATCTGAAGAGGCGTCCATTGATGTCCCAAATGCCGGTGGTTAGGCTGACAGGTTCTTCCGCATCGAACTCCAAAAAGGCAGTCGTAATGACCGGATTGGGGAAAAGCCGGACGTCAAAACCGGGAATCCGGCTAACCACTTCGATACCCGTCACGACCTCTCCCCAACGGGCTTCAAATTCCTGGATGAAGAGGTTGGCAATCGTCGCGTCGTGGATAATCAGCGTATTTTCATCATTTCGGGTTTCCGCACTGTTCGACCAATTGTGCGACCCGGTCACGACAATCGGGTCGGAAGTTGGGTCAGCCCCATCGATGATGGCGTATTTGTGGTGGAGCGAAGCACCGGGAGGATGGTCTGTTACATTTACGCCCATGCTGACGAGATAGTCGAATTCTGTTCCCTGGTCGCCGGTGTTTTCAATTATTCCACGCACGGCCACTCCCGCATCATTCGCATCTCTGACCGCGGTGCCCAAATCATTTTGGGTGAAAGAAAAAATTGCGAATTCCAGGTCGTTGTCAGCCGTTCCAATTGCACCAATTATGGCGTTGGTTGTATTATCGGACGGTGAGAAATACGATTCCACCGGGATGTTGTTGATTAGAAACCGGTGGGGCGTATTATTCGTTTTATTCGCTCCGAATTTGAGGGTAAAGATGCCGGGATCTGCCCCGTCGGACCCCCACATTTCTTCAAACTCCAATTGGTAGGCTTTCGCCAATGCCTGGTCTTGAATAAACAAGACGTTGTTGGGGTCATTGGCCATATTTTGAGAAGTGGCATTCATCGAACCCATCATCACCCAACAAGAATCAACACTTCCCACATCAATCACCATAAATTTATTGTGCATCAGGGCATCGGTATTTCCAAAAACAACGGGGAATGGTGGGGAAGGAGAAAGCGCCGTATTGGCGCTGCCGCTGTTGGCAATGTAGCGCACCTGAACACCTCGTCCCGTGGCATTTTTGAGCGCATCCACGATGGTGGTCCGGTTGATATTGAGCATGGCGAAATCTATGCTGGTCTGCGCGTTGTCAATCATTTCGATAAGGGTGGCTTCAATGATTGCACTGGTTGTTCCATTTGGCAAGGTGCCGGTGGAAAACGATTCATCGACATCGAAATTGAAATACACCCGCATTTCGCCGGTGGAGTTGGAAGCAGTGCTGTACAAACCCGGATTGGAAGTTACCGTCGTTACGCCATTATCCGAAAAAACCTCCACGAAGTAAAATTCTGCGGGGGCCAGCCCGGTGAGGGTGATGCTGTGGTCGGTGGTGGAATTGGCGAAGTTGATTTCCTGACCAAAATCGGGGGTTGTGCCATAGCGCAGATTAGAGGATGCCGCGACGTTGGTTGCCCACGAAATGGTGAAGCCCTCGTTGGTAATGTCCGACTGAACCGGGGCAGAAGTAATAAAAAAATTGTCGGCAATTTCAATATCGTCCAGATCGCGGATGATGAGTTGGCGGTTGGCATCGAACTGCCCGGACAAGCCCGTGAGGTTTACCGTGGCGAGCGGAATAGGCGTTCCAACTAAAGGGTTTCCACTCCGCACAAAAATCTGAGCTGTTTCGGCATCAACCGTAAAAGAGTAGGTGTTGTTGCCCGTAAACACACTGCCGCCGTCATCAAAAGTGACCCCGTCTATTTTCACCAGCAATGCTTCGTTGGCTTCGCTGAGTTCATTTGGAGTGAGGAGGAGTGGGTCGGGGAGGGGGTTGCCCGATGAAATTACATTGAAAGATGTGATAGGGCTCATTTCCAAAAGCCCGTGAAAATCGCTCAGAATTCCGGTCAATTCGACGAGGTCTCCGCGCCCGACGCTGCTGGAAAAATCGGCGGGAGAGCCAGACCCCGGAAAGATGGGAAGCCCGCCGGTAGCATCCTGCATGTATCGAATGCTACCCAATTCTTCCCCATTTGTCACGATTCCCTGAATGGTCACCGTGGCGCCAATATCCTGTTGCCGGGCATCTGAAATATCAATCTGAGAAAAGGAAGATTCGGTTGCTAAGAGAAATAGCACAATCGTCAGTAAAAATAGTCGCATAATTTTTTTGTTAGAATCATAAAAAACAACTTCCAAACGCCGGTGCAAAAATCGCAACCAAAGTTTGGAAGATCGATTTTGAAAATCAGTCGGTAATAAAATCAGACTTTTGAGGTATAGTATTCAAAGAAAAGACTTAGACAAATTTCAAGTCAAAAATCTTCCCTCATTTATCTTCCCTCAAATGTCTGGTTCATCAAAATGAAATCTGAAAGGATGTCGTCCAACGGCGGCCTTGGCCAAAATGCACCGAAGCGGATTTGGCATCGAAATCGGTGAAACTCGGGCTGTTGAAAGAATCGTTGTTTCGAGCATCACTGATATAGACCGTATCGAATAAATTCAAAACATTAATCCGCCAGCCAATCCGGGTTTTTTTGAGTTTGAAATTGTATCCGGCGTGGAAGTCAAACAATTTGTAATTGGGCATTTTCCAGGATTCCATTCGCGCAGTGCCCGAGCTTTTTTTTAGGGTTTCTGGCTGAAAATCGGCGTAGTTTTTCCCGAACCAGGTGTAGTTTAATTTAAAATACAAACCTTTCAGCGGCTCGTAACGAATCAATCCTCCCAGTTGGAGTTGGGCCGCATCGCCGACATGGACGTCCGTTGCATCGAATTCAAAGGTTTCTCCATTGAAAAGTACCGCCGTTTCCGCCGATGTCCAGCGCCAGTCGGCGATAGAAGCCAATCCCTGAACGGAAAGCTGCCGAACCGGTTTGAAAGCGAAGTCCAGTTCTATCCCTTTGTGGAGGGCGTCTATGCCCGATATATTGACGGGGATTCTATCCGATTCAGGGTCGCCCGGGTCTTCCAAAACACTCGGCGGGCGGTCCAAGGGTTTGTTTTTCCAATTGGTGTAATAGCCGTTTAAATTGGCAGAGAAAATGGGGCTTTTGAAGCTATATCCAACCTCGACAGACAGTATTTTTTCATTGTCGTAATCCTCGAACTGTTGCATGTTTTCGCCAAAGCGGTTGACGTTGATGACGTTGTTGAACCGTTGGGGTTTGGAGAGAAAGCCAGTGTTGAAAAAGACGCTTTGGCTTTTGTCAATTCTAAAAGAAGCGCCTGTTTTAAAAGTAACCGACGATAAATTTATCCAGTCAACGTGCTGGATTTGAGCTTCTTTTGAATCAACCGTGTAGGTGATGTCCCGGTAAGTCACGGGGCTGTTGATATTGACCATGAAGGAGGTATCTTGCAAGGTAACCACCCTTGATTTGCGATAGTCTTCGGATTTGTAGCTGATGACAGCGGTGGAAGTGTTGATGAAAGCAGACCACCTGTTTTTTTTGTATTCCAATAGTCCGAAAAGACCACCCCAACGCACAAAACCGGAATAATTATAATCGAATTTATCGCCTTCGCCGATGAGCTCATTCAGGTCGCTGCGAAAGGCGGTAGCGCCAAATAGGTCTTCCACTCGGCGGAAATGGTCCCCTTTGTAGTAGCGGGCATCCACCCCTCCCGAAAGGGTCAAAACATCGTTCAACTTGTATTTCAATGTGGAAAGCAGACCGTACCAAAA
>CAZJYF010000136.1:0-8990 GCA_964549665.1 uncultured Saprospiraceae bacterium | reverse complement strand
CAAAATTCGACAAGCGCTTCATTTTTTATTGAAGGCTGTCGAAGCCTTTCTGATACATCAGGAACTGATGAGAAATGAGGTACTTGTTAAAATCACCCTGGCGAGTGTTTACCGGAAGCGCCATTTGGATAAATCCTGCGATAAGACTTTGAAAGATATTCGACAGCTTCAAGACAGCCAAAACTATCGAAATGAACAATACTTTAGAAATGAATATTTGCTCCAACGGGAAAGATATTTTTATTTGAGTCATTTTAAACGCATAGAGTTGAACTTACAGGAAATTTCCAAAGCACTTGACACCACTTATATAGCAGACAAACTTCGCCAATGTTGTTTGATACAAGCAGCTCAGAATGTGTACAAAAAAGAATATGATACCGGGCTTTTGGAGGAAGTGCTAGGATATGTGGAAGAAAAAGGCTTGTTGAAAATACCAACCATTGCCATTTACTATTTTATTTACAAGGCTGCCAATGATAAAAACGATGAAACGCACTTTTTTCAGTTAAAAAAAGAGATTTTAGAAAACGGCCATCTTTTCCCAAAATCTGAAATCCGGGATATTTTTCTTTTGACCATTAATTATTGTATCAGCCGCATGAATGCGGGTAACAAATCTTTTATAAGAGAAACTTTTGAATTTTATCGAAAAGGGTTTGAAGAAGAAATTTTGATTGAAAACAACTTTATTTCTCGTTGGACATTTTTAAATGTCGTTGTTAATGGCACCTTGCTGAAAGAGTTCGATTGGGTTGAGGATTTTATTCACAACAATAAAGAGTACCTGGAAGAAAAACACCGGGAAAATACCGTCCATTACAGTTTAGCAAAGCTCTATTTCGAAAAGGGCGATTACACAAAAGCCATGCGCTTATTGATTCAATACGAATACGACGAAATCATCATGAATTTAAATGCTAAAACAATGCTTTTGAAAATGTTTTATGAACAAGATGAATATGATTCCTTAGACTCCTTGATAAGTAGTATGAGGACCTATATACAACGTAAAAAAGTCATGGGTTATCACAAAGCAAACTTTAGTAATTTTATCCGCCTTACCAATAAACTCATTAAAATACCGCCCTCCAGCAAAGTCCAAAAAGAAAAACTTCGGAAAGAAATTGAGACCGTCAATCCGATGATATCAACGGAAAAAAACTGGCTCCTCGAACAACTCCACAAACTATAAAAACACTGATTTAACTTTCAAAAAAATGAAATCAAATTAACTAGATTTGCCGTTTACAAAAAACGCCCTTGTCAACATGAGCAAACGCAACAAACTTCAAAAATTTGCCGAACTTCTCAGCTTTTCGAACGTCTATGAAAACTTCGATTTGGAAAGCTCCGGCTTGCTAGGTGAAAATGGGAAAACGGTCGATTTGCAAGGCAAATGGAACGAGTTGCATTTTAAAAACCAAAACCCCATCACGCTGGAATTAGCTTGTGGCAAAGGAGAATACACGCTTGGTCTCGCCCGGCGCTATCCGAATCGCAACTTCGTCGGCGTGGACATCAAAGGCGCCCGCATTTGGAAAGGCGCGGGAATTGCCTTGCAGGAAGGGCTGAAAAATGTGGCTTTCTTGCGCACCCGAATCGAGCAAATTGCGTCCTTTTTTGCCCCCGGAGAAGTCAATGAAATTTGGATTACTTTCCCCGACCCCTTCCTTCGAAAAAGCAAAGCCAACCGCAGGCTTACTTCGGCTCGCTTTTTAAAAGAATACGGCAAGGTTTTGAAACCCGGAGGGCTGGTCCATTTAAAAACCGACGAACCCAATTTGTATGAATTCACCCTGGAGGTCTTGAAAGATACGGCGTATTGCCGCCTGCTTCAGCACTGTGAAGACCTTTATGCCCAAGCGCTTCCCCTACCGGAATTAGAAATAAAGACATTTTATGAACGCATGCATCTGCTGGAAGGGAGGAAGATAAAATACGTCCAATTCAGGGTGGAAGGTCAATGACAAGGCTGGCGAAACGGGTGGTTAACCTTTTTCCCTTTCAAGGGAAAAGGTAATTTCTCCTGTCCACTCAAAAAAAAATTGGACAGTGGGAGCGGTTAAAAATGAAACCGAAGCCCTGAATTAATCGCCCAGGTGAATGTATTGGTTTTAAACCGTTTATTTTCAAAAACTGGGGTCAGGTTTCTCTGATAAGTCGGTTCAAAAATTAATTGCAGATTTTTTGAAAGGCCTAAATGCAAGCCCACTCCAAGTTGCACATCTAGCGTAAAGTCTTTCAATTGGCGCAAGACTCGCCCACTTTTGATGTCTGTCCTGCGGTAAATCAGGCGGTCTGCGAGAGGGGTTGCGGTATTGATTTCCAAATCTCGCTGAACCAGGAAATTTCCTACAAATCCTCCTTTTATGGTGAACGCGAATTTATTGCCTCCCATACGATATTCCGCCAGCAAAGGAATGCCGAGATACTCGAGGTGCTGACTGGCTTTGAGCAATACCGGGATTGGCCGCCCTTCGGGAATAGCAGCGTCGGGCGTCTCGTCGGCTATCCGAATTTCAATTTTGGCATCGCCAAAGGAAGTCTTCAGTTCTGCATCGTAGGCGTTGACGAAACGGCCATTTTCGATGCTGCCCCCGACCCGGGTGTAGCGCAATCCGATACGGTGCAGGGAGGTTTGGTTCAAATTGTGGTATTTCAGACCGGAGTAGATTGTCCAACGGCTTTTGAGATTATAACCAAGCTGAATACCCAAATTAAAGGAAAGTTTGCCGGAGGCTTCTTCATCAAAAGACTCCGTGGCGCCACTTATCTTGCTAGTCAGGCTGCGGTAGGAGTAGGTGGGGGAAAAATATAGGCCGAGAGAAAGCCTTTGTGGGTGGACATTTTCTTTCTTTTCCCCCGCCATTCCATCGTCGGGAATGTTTCGGTTTGCCAACGGCAGTGGATCCTTTTCTAAAAAAATTGTTTTTAATCCTAAAGGCATAATTGCGGAAATCGGGGCAAGTGGACTTTCAGCGACAGCGGGATTATTGGCAGTTGAAAAATTTAAAATCGGCGGCTTACTTTCAAGCTTCAGGCCACCCTCTCCTTTGTCTCCAATCACCTCGACAATTGCGTTTGAAGTCGCCTCCTTTTTGAGCATATCTCCCCTTTCCTCTCCCCCGTTTTGGGCATGGTCTTTTCTAGCGGAACTACCTCTATTTTCATCCAAATCATTCGCAAAAGACTGGTTTTGTAACTCAACGGAATTATCAACTTTCGAGTGACTGCGTTTTGTAGAAACATTCTTTGGGTTGGAATTTTTTTCCGGGTAATCCATTTCCTGGCGCTGGACCGAGACCGATGGAGTGATTCCGCTTTTCTCTTTTCGAGGGAAGGCCGTTCCAATGAGCAGTTCTTCTGCATCGGCGGAATTCGACTTTTGGGCTCCTATTTTTTTAGCATCATCAACAAGGGCAATAACATCTTCCTCTTTCCTTTCCTTTTTCAAGGCATCCATCACCCTCTTATTTTCACGGACTTGGCCGGCAATCACATCCAGTTTTTTATCGTAAGTATAAAGTTGATAACTTATTAAAAGCAAGAGCAGGGCAATAAGGGCAAGGAACCACTTCAATTTAGGAATAGAAGCCACGCCCTTTGGGGAAGGAAGGATGGGGATGCTTCTTTCAATATTCTCCCACACCTGGTCCGAAGGCACATCCCAATCGTCTTGAGATGGCTTTTCGCCAAGCCCTGCTAGCGATTTTCGGAAGTATTCTTCCAAGTTGTCTTTATGAAAATCTTTTTCCATTGTGGGTTTATTATCCAGACTTTAGCCGTTCAATTTCAAGGGAGGAACTCTCAAGTTTTGTCATTCTTCTTCGTAAATTTTGCCACCTAAAACCTTCCGTCTTTTGTCATTTTACTTTCGTCTCTCTTTAAGAAATCATCACTTTTTCCAACCGTTTCCGCAAGCTGGCTTTGGCTTTTGAAAGCTGCGATTTGGAAGTGTTCTCGCTGATACTCAATTGGTCGGCAATTTCCTTGTGCGAATACCCCTCGATGACGTACATGTTAAAAACCGTGCGGTATCCCGGTGGCAACTGCTGAATCATTTTCGTCAGGTTTTTGGCACCCAATTCTGAAAAAATAATTTCATCAGTCGCGTGATTGTCTCCAATTGATTCAATTTCTATGGTCGTGAACAATTGCTTGTTTTTCCGAATGTGTTGCAACGCAACATTCACCATCACCCTCCTTATCCAACCCCCTAAGGCGCCTCGATGGGAAAACTGATGCAAGTCTGAAAATACCTTTATGAATCCTTCCTGCAGCAGGTCTTCCGCTTCATGTCTATCCTTTGCGTAACGGAGGCACAATCGAAACATCGGCACCTTATACTGCTCGTATAAAGACCGTTGAGAATGCCTGTCTCCCCGCAAGCAGCCTTTGACCAATTGTTCTAAAGGTGTATCCAAGTTTTCGTAATTTTTCTACCGGGTTGGTGCAAAGAGAAGTGGAAAGGTTGCCCAGCATTCCCGGACTGTGCTGCCTCTGCAATTTTTTCAAACTTCAACTGCAGATGCTTGGTCTTGGTTGGCATTTGCCCGAGGACACTAAATCCTCAGGGGTTGCTCTTCCCCATTCACCTTGGCCTCGATGTTTCTGAAAAGGGCTGTTGGAGCTACAGCCCGCCAATTAAAATGGTTGAAAAAAGGACCTAGATTCACGAATTGCTGCAAGCGGGTTTCCCTCATTTCCACTTCTACATGGTCGAGAAGATTGAGGAAGCAAATCCAGCCATTTTCTTCTATCACATCTTCAAACCACTCCTCGTAATAACAATCATCAGAACCATGAAAATTGAGCACGTTTTCACAAATTAAAATGTATTTATTGATGCCCTGCTTGGCCAATTCATCCACCACATCCCTTTTCAAATACATCACGTCGTTTTGAAGGCAATCGTTCCATTCACCAAGCATTTCAATAATGGCAAAGCCGAGGTCATAATCGGCAAAAAGTATTTTCAGGTAGAGCGTTTGGGAACCAAATTCATCCCATTGTGGGTGGATAAAGTAGTTGTATATTTTTTGGGTAAATACAAACTCATTATATATCCGACCATAAAATGGCGAACGTTCGTCTTCCGAAGCAATGTAGCGGTCCCGCCAGTTGTAATATGGTTCGATTTCGTGCATGAATAGTAATGAAGGTGTTAAAAGTATTGTATTGAGATTTCAGGGGTAAGTTGATAATCAATCGGTGCGAACGGCCCTTTTGTTCTTAAAATTGAACTTTTTCTTGAAATTTCTCGCCAATTTTTTTTACAAGAACGTTTGCAGGAAAATATTTCACCGCATCCGGCCCTCTTTGAAATCAAAATTACAATAATTGCTCCTAAGATATTGAAAAATATCATTTCTTTGAGTCATGCTGAAAATCGTACTTACCGGCCCAGAATCAACCGGCAAAACAACCCTTGCCCGCCAACTCGCATCGCATTACGGAACTTGTTGGGTTCCGGAATTCGCCAGAGCCTGCCTCGACCAATTAAACCGTCCCTACGAGGAAGCCGACCTGATGGAAATAGCGAAAGGGCAACTCGCTTTGGAAGATAAACTGGCAACAAAAGCAAACCGGCTGTTGTTTTGCGACACTGGATTATTGGTTTTAAAAGTGTGGTCGGAATACAAATACGGTTCCTGCCACCCCTGGATTTTGCGACAATTACGCGAACGGAGATACGATATGTTTTTTCTTTGTGGAATAGATGTGCCCTGGCAGTTTGACCCGCAACGGGAACATCCGGGGGCCCGGCAGGAATTGTTTGAACTGTATAAAAAAGAACTTCAATCCCTTAAATTGCCCTTTGTCGAATTGCTCGGGAACGAGGAGGAAAGGTTAGCTTTCGCCGTAAAAATCATCGCTGAAATGGAGGAATAGCCCATTTGACTGCATGTAATTTAGGCAAGTGTTCAACCCCCTCGATTTTAGCGGTTTCTCATTTAGCCACCTAACCAGTGATCTTTTCTTCCTCTCCATTCTCCTGTTAGCTTCCTTCGGAGGCTCGGCGCCACCGTATTACCATCGTTAAGGTCGCACCGGAAAATTTGTGGTGGGTTCGTGCCGGACTGGCAATCTGCTGGATCCGCTTTTGGGGAAAAATGTGGTGCAAGCTGGCAGGATTTCTACACCTCGATGCGTGGAGCAAGCACAGCTTGCCACGAGCAGTAAAAGTGATTGTTGTAGAACCGTAGATTTGGGGCGAGCGGGGAAGACGGAGATTATAAGAAAAAGGGGTTGCCCGAAGCCCAAATTATTTTTGAAAATCGAAGTCTTCGGAATAAGCGCTTCGCGGATGTTCTGCGTAGTCCAAACTAACCGGATGGGCAGGGAAAGACGGAGATGAGTGCCAGCGGGAACAGCAAACGAAGTTGCAGCTCATAGGCGCGATTACCATTTGCACATTATTAGTGGTTGTTTCTATTATTATTCTTTTAAAATTTCTTTGAATTGTTGAGCATTAATGATGTCCACTTTGGGGAAGGATATATTTTTGAGTACGTTGAAATGCTTGTCATCGCTAACCAAATATTTCGCATCGCATGCAATTGCACAATCCACAAACTTATTATCGTCAGCATCTGATTCTATCAAATTCCATTTATAATATTTTGTTATCCATCGCACATTCGGGGAATTCTCAATCAGTTGCAGTACATGCTCAGCAAATTTTCCTCCCATGTGTTCGCCGACGATTTCTTCATACTCTATCAAAATATCCGTTGTCACGCATAGCTCATAATTCTCATTAAGAAAAGCAGCAAGTATAGGACGGTATCTTGATTTGCTCGAAATCGAAACAGGTAAGACGTTGGTGTCTAGAACTATTCTAAATACAATCAATTTTTAGGATTGTAAGGTGTTCTTTTATGTGTTTTAAGCATTCTTTCCATGTCCTCGTTCGTCCAATTGTTCTCCTCCCATATTTCATCTGCCTTTTTTGTTATCTTGTTCGCCAAGTATCTGACTATCATCCTTTTAATCTCGACCAAATCATTGTCATCTAATTCCCTTGTAAAGAGTTTCAGTATTTCTAATTGGTGATTATTTAATCTGAAATTTTGCGGCAGCGCATCCATATTTTCTAAATTTGGTTGACAGTTCTCGATATTCTCACATTGCAAGTTAAAGATTTTTTTCTGTTTTATTGTTCTTTATTCTCTATTTGCCGACACCGGGCGAAGCGGAGGTTTTTGGAATAAGGATTTGCGCGAACCGCAAATTTTTTTTTGAAAATCGTAGCCATCGGAACCTGCACTTCGCGGATGGGGAAGGAAAGACGGAGCACGGCAGCAAGTAGGAAAGGATTCCTACACCTCGCTGCGTTGAGCAAGCACAACTTGCCACGAGCAGTGAATGTGATTGTTGTAGGATCGTAGATTTGGAGCGAGCGGGCAACCGGAACCTGCCATTCCCTCCTTTTCAACGAGAACGACCACCGCAGACCCTCGCTTTGTATGAGTTCCCGCGTGCCAAAATTTTCCGTATTTTGCCCAAAATTTTCTCACGATGCACGATTACGGCTTTTGGTCTATCCTTCCTCCGGTCCTTGCGATTGTTTTGGCTATTCTGACGCGACAGGTTTTCGTTTCTCTTTTGTTGGGCATCTGGCTTGGCTGGGTAGTTATTGCGAGAGGCAATTTGTTGATAGGAAGCCTCGACACGGTGCAGGCCCTGGTAGATGTGTTTAAAGAGGCCGGGAACACCCGCACCATTTTGTTCAGCGCCTTGGTGGGCGCTTTGATTATTTTCATCCAGCGGTCGGGGGGCGTGGAGGGCTTCATTTTAAAAATCAACAAAATCCTCCAAAGATACGAGCGGAAAAAAAAGGGCAACAACCGCGTCGCTGTGCAATTTTTCGCCTGGCTGACCGGCTTGCTTATTTTTGTGGAATCGAGCATTTCGGTACTCACGGTCGGCGCGCTGTACCGACCCGTATTCGACAAATTGAAGATTTCGAGGGAGAAACTCGCCTACATCGCCGATTCGAGTTCGGCGCCTTCTTCCATCTTGATTCCTTTCAACGGCTGGGGCGCCTTCATCATGGGTTTGTTGGCTGCCGACTTCGCCAATCCTTTTGCCGCCATGTTTCACGCCATGCCGTATAATTTCTACCCCATGCTGGCTTTGGGCTTGGCTCTGCTGCTCATTTTCACGAAGAAAGATTTCGGGCCGATGGCAAAAGCGGAACGCCGGGCAAGAGAAGAGGGGAAGGTCCTCGCCGACAATGCGCAACCGATGATTTCCGAAGAATTGACGGAGGTCGTCACCAAAGAAGGGGTGCGTCCCAAAGCGCGAAACATGATACTCCCCATCGCCGTGATGGTGTTGATGATGCCGGTCATGCTGACCTACACGGGTTGGGAAATTGCGTTGGAAGAAGTTCCCGGGGCATCCTTTGGAGGCAAAGTGTTTCACGCCATTGGCAATGGGAGTGGGTCAACCTCGGTTTTGGTAGCCGTCATTACCGCTCTTCTTTTTTCCATGCTACTCTACCGCGTGCAGGGCATTCTGAAAATGAAAGAATTGGTGGACCTCACCTTGAAGGGCATCGCCGGAATGATGCCCCTGGCAATATTGATGTTGTTTGCCTTTGCCATCAGCGCGGTTTGCAAAGAATTGGGGACAGGGGTTTACGTGGCAGACATAGCGAAGACCTGGCTTTCGCCAAATCTGGTGCCGTTCATCGTTTTCGTAGTCAGTTGTTTCATCGCTTTTTCGACGGGCACATCCTGGGGCACTTTTGCCATCATGATGGCCATTGCCGTGCCGATGGCGCAAAACATGGGGTCGGATGTTTACGTCGCCATCGCGGCGGTGATGGGAGGTGGTGTTTTTGGCGACCACTGTTCGCCCATTTCCGACACGACCATTCTGTCTTCCATGGCCTCGGCCAGCGACCATATTGACCACGTGCGAACCCAGCTGCCCTATGCCCTGGCAGCGGGAGTAGTGACGGCTGTGATGTATCTGAT
>CAZJYF010000135.1:0-9026 GCA_964549665.1 uncultured Saprospiraceae bacterium | reverse complement strand
TTTTTAAAAAAAAAAGAGGAAATGCGATATTGGAAAAAACAGACGGGCGAACAGATTAAGGAACGAGTTTTCAGCGCCTTGGGGAAAAACGTGAATTTTCGGGAACGGACGGCTTTGGGCGTGCCGTCCTCGAAATTAGATGGAAAAGTGTTTTATGACAACAGTCCGGTTTTGATGGACGCGCCTTTTTTATCTACGCTACTCCAAAACCCCAATCATATAGGCTGCCATACCTTGGGAGAATCGGAAAGTTTTTTTGCGGGCACGCAAGAATTGGAACGCGAACTCATCGGCTTGTGCGCGGAAGATATTCTTCAGGGTGAACCCGGACAACAAGACGGCTATGTGGCAGCAGGGGGAACGGAAGCCAATATTCAGGCTATCTGGATTTACCGGAATTTTTTTATGAGGGAGCACAAGGCAGACATTGGGCAGATAGCTATTCTTTGCTCAAAGGATGCGCATTACTCCATGTACAAGGCATCTAACTTGCTGAATATAAAAACTTTGTCAGTCGATGTTGATTTTGAATCGAGGATTCTATCAAAAGAGGATTTGGAAAGAAAAGTGGCATTGGCTAAACAGGAAGGCATTCGTTACTTCATCGTTGTGGGCAATATGATGACGACGATGTTTGGTTCGGTGGATAACATTGAAATTTATGTAGAGGTCCTTGAAAAAGCGAAAATGCAGTTTAAAATTCACATCGATGGCGCTTTTGGAGGCTTTGTCTATCCTTTTTCACACCGGGAAAATCAGCTCAATTTCCAAAACCCCAAAATCACTTCTTTTGCCCTCGACGCCCACAAAATGGTGGAAGCCCCATACGGTACCGGTATTTTTCTAATTCGTAAAGGGTGGATGAAATACGCCTACACCGAAGAGGCAGAGTACGTGCAGGGGCTGGACGTCACCCTTTCTGGAAGCCGTTCCGGTTCCAATGCTATTTCAGTTTGGATGATTCTGATGACCTACGGTCCGAACGGCTGGTTCGAAAAAGTTCACATTTTAAACTACCGCACTTCATGGCTTTGCAGGCGTTTGGATGATTTGGGTGTGGCTTATTATCGCTACCCGGGTTCTAATATCGTCACTCTTCAAAGTAAATATGTACCGCAGGCAGTTGCTCATCAATTTGGTTTAGTGCCCGATGTTCATTCCGGCAACCCCGATTGGTACAAAATTGTCGTGATGGACCATGTGACGGTTGATGAACTGTCGAAGTTCGTGGAAGCCTTGAAAATCGCTTCTGATTAGTCATGGTTTGCCCAGTCCTTCCTTTATTCCGGATGGCAGGGTTCCTACTTCCTTTTGAGTAACTAAATTTTGCAATCTTTTGCTTTGAAGGAAAGGTTTTCGCAATGGTGGGGACAGGGTTTTTGGGGAAATCATTCTTTAATAGTGACAAAAATAATCTTCTGACTGGGAAACAACTTGAAACTTTGCCTTCGCAAAAAATTATTGGATGACGAAGCAGTTTTTTTCTTTTTTTTGCAAAATCAAATTTTTTAACCTGTAAAACGATTGATTATGAAAATTCCAAGATTTCTGTCCTTACTTTTTATTGCCGTTTTGACCTTTGCCTCATGCGGTGGTAGTGAATCACCGGCTTCAAAACCAAATGCCCCCGGACCAAAATCAATGATTCAGAAAAACGGCGCCGACCCGATGGAAGACAAGGGAATCGGGCCCGTAAAAGAAGTGAAATTCGACCCGGAGGTAAATGCCGAATTAGCTGCCAAAGGAGAAGAAATTTATAAAAAGATGTGTGTTGCATGCCATAAACCCGACCAAAAATTTATTGGGCCTGCACAAAAAGGAGTCTTGGACCGGCGCTCACCTGAATGGGTCATGAACATGATTCTGAACCCGGAGGAAATGGTTCAAAAAGACCCTATTGCCATGGAATTGTTGAAGGAGTTCAATGGCGTTCCAATGGCAAACCAAAACCTAAAACAAGAAGAAGCGAGAGCAATTTTGGAGTACTTCAGAACCCTGTAGAAGCCAAAAGCCTAGGGTTGCGCGGGGCTTCAAATGAAGGAATATTAATTTTGCGAAAACCGGATATCCCTGATTCGATGGGGTACACCCGAGCTGTTTTTGATAAATTCTTGGGGAATGGATTTGGGGTGCTCACTTCTTTTTGGCTTTGCTACTTCGGGTTTTTGTTCCGTTTTTTGGTATCCAATTCGTTGTCGCGCGTAAAGATTTCCGATTTCGATTTTCGTTTCTTATTGTGAAAACCAAGATTTTTTAATGACAAAAATCATTTCATTTAAATGATTTTTGTCATTCGGCTCTTTTTTTCATCCTTCTAACTTGCGGCAATATTGGTTTGAGGTATCCTACGGCACGTCAATAAAATTTGGCGTGCCAATTCGTTTTTTGCGAGTGAACCAGCATATATTTGCGCATGAAAATCATTTTATTGCTCATTGTTGTCAGCCTTTTTGTGGCTATGGTTTTTTTATTTGCTTTCATTTGGGCCGTGAAATCGGGGCAATATGATGATGATTACACCCCTTCGGTAAGAATTCTTTTTGACGATAATCCAACTAAAAAAAAAGACAAAACTTAAAACGATTTTCTCATGGCTCAAATTGAACAATTCAGTTATGACAATGCCATTGTTAAAAAGTTCGCCTACGCCACCATCGTATTCGGAGTAATTGGAATGTTGGTAGGTTTGCTGTTGGCGTTTCAACTTGTTTTCCCCTCACTTAATTTTGAACTGCCCTACACTACCTTTGGGCGTATCCGGCCGCTTCATACCAATGCGGTCATTTTTGCTTTTGTGGGGAATGGCATTTTTATGGGGGTGTATTACTCCCTTCAACGATTGTTGAAAACCCGTATGTTCAGCGATTTGTTGAGCAACATCCACTTCTGGGGTTGGCAGACAATCATCCTTGCCGCAGCCATCAGCTTGCCATTGGGCATCACGAGTAGCCACGAATACGCCGAATTGGAATGGCCAATTGACATTGCCATAGCCTTGATTTGGATTGTTTTTGGTATCAATATGTTCGGCACCATCTTGAAAAGACGGGAGAATCACCTCTATGTGGCCATTTGGTTTTACATCGCCACTTGGGTGACGGTGACCGTCTTGCACATTTTCAACAACCTGGAAATTCCCGTAACCTTTACCAAAAGTTACCCGGTTTTCGCGGGCGTTCAGGATGCCTTGGTGCAATGGTGGTACGGGCACAATGCGGTCGCCTTTTTCCTGACGACTCCTTATTTGGGATTGATGTACTACTTTCTGCCAAAAGCCGCGAACCGCCCTGTATATTCCTACCGGTTGTCAATCGTTCACTTCTGGGCGTTGATTTTCATCTACATTTGGGCCGGTCCACACCATCTGCTTTATACCGCCTTGCCCGATTGGGCACAATCCCTCGGAACCGTCTTTTCGCTCATGCTCATTGCTCCTTCATGGGGAGGCATGCTCAATGGCTTGTTAACTTTGAGGGGTGCATGGGACCGCGTACGGAACGATCCTATTTTGAAATTCATGGTGGTAGCTGTGACGGCTTACGGAATGTCCACATTTGAAGGTCCCATGATGGCCATCAGGTGGGTCAATGCCATTACGCACTACACCGACTGGACCATAGGCCATGTTCATATTGGAACTTTAGGATGGAACGGTATGCTCACTTTTGGTATTTTGTATTGGTTGATTCCGCGAATTTTCAATACTAAATTACATTCTGTCAAGCTTGCTAATGTCCATTTTTGGCTTGGCACTTTGGGCATTATTTTTTATGCCATTCCAATGTATTGGGCTGGGGTCACCCAACAGTTGATGTGGAAACAATTTTCCCCGGACGGATTTCTCGTGTATGGAAATTTCCTGGAAACGGTGACTCAGATTATCCCCATGTATGCCATCCGCGCGTTTGGAGGATTGATGTACTTCGGTGGTTTAATCTTATTGATTTACAATATTGTTAAAACCATCAAAAGTGGTGAATTGGTAGCCAATGAAGCTGCCGAAGCGCCTGCAAGAACCAATTTTGTTGCACAGGGCAAGCAACACTGGCATCGTTGGATTGAGAAAAGACCGATACAAATGTTGATAGCAAGTTTGATTTTGATATTAATTGGTGGCATGGCAGAGGTGTTCCCCATGTTATTAATCGATGACAATGTGCCGAGGATTTCGACCGTAACCCCTTACACTCCATTGGAATTGCAAGGACGCGATATTTACATTCGGGAGGGCTGTGTGGGTTGCCATTCCCAAATGATTCGCCCCTTCCGCTCGGAAACAGAGCGGTACGGGGAATACTCCAAATCCGGCGAGTTTATTTATGACCGCCCCTTCCTTTGGGGCAGCAAACGGACTGGGCCGGACTTGCACCGAATTGGCGGCAAATATCCCGACTCTTGGCATTACAATCATATGCTGGACCCGGAGAGCATGTCCCCCGGGACGATCATGCCCGTTTTTTCCTGGCTGTTGACCAACGACCTGGATACTAGCGCCACGGTTGCCAAAATCAAGGTGTTGCAAAAATTGGGAACGCCTTACCCGGAGGGATACGAACAGATAGCGAACGAAGACCTGCGCTTGCAGGCAAAAATCATTGCTGACCATTTAAGGAAGGACGGCATCGAACAAGAAGGTTTGGAGCGCAAAGAAATCATTGCCCTCATCGCTTACTTGCAACGCCTGGGCACAGATATTAAAAAATTGCCTGAGGTGGAGAAGTAGTCATTGGTCATTAATTGATAAATCATGTTCAAATACATTTTACAATCTGCGGGAGACATCCATTTGCTGGGGCTTATTCTGTTGGTTGCGTTTTTTGTCTTTTTCGTTGTCATCAGCGTTTTCGTTTTGACAAAAGATAAGAAGTACCTCAATAAAATGTCCAACCTGCCTTTTGAAGATAACTATTCTCAAAACACTGAAACGAAATAAACCATGAGAGTTAAAATTCATAAAAACTGGTTTTTGTTAGCATCCTTATTGCTGGTGTCTGTCCATGCTCAGGCAGCGGATCCTGGTGCTTCCGCTGACCCGAATTTTTGGCAAACGATTTTTGGCAACATTACCTTAATAGCGGGCATTATCCTCATTGCCGTATCGTTCCTCACTATTGTGCGAACTTTTAATATCATGCTTCGGATGGAAGAACTCCGATTGCTTAAAGAGAAAGGCTTAGAGGAATATGCAGAAGCTAAAAAAGTACACAAGGAACCCTGGTGGAAAAATTTGAAGGGGAAACTGGAGAGTGCGGTTCCTATCGAACGGGAAAAGGATGTCCTTTTCGACCACGATTATGACGGTATCCGCGAGTTGGACAATAAGTTGCCTCCCTGGTGGGTTGCCTTGTTTTATCTTACTATAATAGTTGGGATTGTTTACATAGGCGTTCAGCATTTTTCGGATTTTGGAATGAGTTCTGCAGAACAGTATGAGCAGGAGATGGAGGTTGCTAAAGCACAGGTGGCGGAGTATATGTCAAAACAGGCAGATTCCGTCAATGAAACCAATGTGGAGGCTTTGACAGAGGCCGATGCTCTCGCTGCGGGGGAAGCTATATTTAAAACCAATTGTGCTGTTTGTCACGGGCAGTTGGGTGAAGGAGGGGTTGGTCCCAACATGACGGATGACTATTGGATTCACGGGGGTGGCATCAAAAATATTTTCAAAGTAATAACCAATGGGGTACCAGAGAAAGGAATGGTTTCCTGGAAAGCACAGTTGCGTGCCAGCGAAATTCAAAAAGTTTCAAGCTACATTCTGACCCTTAGAGGCACCAAACCACCAAATCAAAAAGAGCCGCAGGGAGAATTGTACAATCCTGATTCTGAGTAGGCATCTCAGAATGGACAGGTGATGGAGAAGAAGGCACGTTTCTTCAGAAACGGTGATTAATTTCAATAAGCAATGAACACCTTGCATTCAAACCGGGATACGGAAACATTTAGAGACAGTATTGCAACTGTAGATAAAGAAGGGAAGCGTTCCTGGATATTTCCCAAAAAGCCAATAGGCAGGTTTTACAATGCCCGGACGAAAGTGAGTTGGGCTTTATTGGCATTGCTGTTTGGCATACCCTTCCTAAAAGTCCACGGCGACCCCTTGTTGCTGTTCAACATCTTGGAGAGAAAATTCATTCTTTTCGGTATCGTTTTCATGCCTCAAGACTTTCACCTGTTCGCCCTGGCAATGATTACCCTAATGGTGTTTATTGTGCTGTTCACCGTCGTCTTTGGAAGGCTATTTTGTGGCTGGATTTGCCCACAGACGATTTTTATGGAGATGGTTTTCCGGAAAATCGAATACTTGATTGAAGGCGATGCAAACGAACAGAAACGATTGGCTAAAGCATCCCTGACGCCGGAAAAGATCCTCAAAAAAATTAGCAAACACGGCATTTTTTACGGCATTGCCATTTTAATTGCCAACATTTTCCTGGCCTACATCATCGGCGCAGATGAAGTGCTGAAAATTATTTCCGAACCGGTCAGTATGCACCTCACCGGATTCCTTGCTTTGCTGGTTTTCTCCGGCGTTTTTTACATGGTTTTTTCCTACCTGCGAGAACAAGTCTGCGTAACGATTTGCCCTTACGGAAGACTACAAGGGGTGCTGTTAGTGCCCGATTCCATCGTGGTTCATTATGATTTTCAGAGAGGAGAACCCCGGGGTAAAATTCGGCGGAAAAAGACTTTGGACAAGCTTGCTGCCGCTAGTCGTGAAAAACCGAAAAGCGCTCCTCTTAAAATGGACTACAGCTTCGGTCTAAAGCAGTTTGATGAAAACCTGGTTAAAGGGCAGGGCGAATGCATAGATTGCAAGTTGTGCGTGCAGGTCTGCCCCACAGGCATAGACATCCGCAACGGCACTCAGTTGGAGTGTGTCAATTGCACAGCCTGCATGGATGCCTGCGACGGGGTGATGGACAAAGTCGGGCGGGACAGAGGCCTGATTCGATATGATTCTTACAAAGGCATTGTGGAGGGTAGGAAACAGATTTTCACCCCCCGCGTATTTGGCTATTCTGCCGTTCTTGTTGCTCTTTTAGTGCTTCAGGCTTTTCTTTTTTCTACCCGGACGGATGTAGAAACCATTATTTTGAGAACACCTGGAATGCTTTTCCAGAAAGTAGATGATACCCATCTCAGCAATCTTTACAACTTTCAAATAATCAACAAGACGACCAAAGAAATTCCGAATATCGAATTTAAATTGAAGTCCTCCGGTGGGCGCATAAGTTTAGTTGGTAGCGGAGTGCCTCCGGTTAAAAAAGAAAGCATGGTCGATGGGGCTTTTTTCATCGAAATGGAAAAAGATAAACTCAATGGACATAAAACCAAACTTTTTATTGAAGTATGGTCGGACGGCAAGTTGATTGACAGGGCTAAAACGAATTTTCTGGGCCCCATAAAGTAAGAGGCCAAATCACTCATTGGAAATTGGAAAAAATTAATGATGGCTATTTAATTCTTTCAATCCATTAAATTATGAAGATAAATTGGGGTACTGGCATTGCCATTTTTTACGGTTCTTTCGTGCTGGTGATGGTTCTATTTGTCATTAGAGCCAAGCACATGGAGCACAGTTTAGTTGTGGAAAATTACTATGAAAAAGACCTCGACTATCAAGCCCATTTGAATAAAGTTGCCAATAGTAAAGGCCTTGCCGTTGATTTAGCGATCACCCAAAATCGCAAGCAACGGCTTGTAAAATTCCAGTTTCCCTCTGAACTCCTGCATTTGAGTGGAACGATTTTGTTTTTTCGCCCTTCGGACATTTCCAAAGATTTTGAAGTTCCCGTTGAGACGGACGAGGAGAATGCTTTGGTCGTCAATACGAATGGACTGGCGCCGGGGCTTTGGCGAATAAAAGTGAATTGGATGGCAGGTGAGCAGGCGTTTTACAAGGAAAAAAAGATTACGATTTGAAATTTTCTACGCAAAAATGATAAGCAATGGCTCTTTGGACAGCATTCACAATTGGTTTTTTGGGCAGCCTGCATTGCCTCGGAATGTGTGGTCCGATTGCCATGACGCTTTCCCTGCAAACGCAAGGCCGGCGAGCCATTGTTTTGAACGGTTTAACCTACAACTTTGGGCGCATTTTAACTTACAGCATCTTGGGAATGGCAGTCGGAATGTTGGGAAAAGGCTTGTTTCTCGCAGGAATTCAAAAGGGATTGTCCCTCGCCATCGGTATTGCTTTATTAATTGCCGTATTTTTTTCAATTAACCTGGAAAAAAAGATTTTCAGTTTGCCTCTTGTCAATCTAGTCTTTTTCAAATTAAAAATAAAGCTGGGGCAATTGCTGGACAGGAATGCCAAACCTTCTTTTTTCCTTACAGGGATACTCAACGGATTGCTTCCCTGCGGCTTGGTTTATTTGGCTATCGTCGGTGCCGTTTCAACGGGCTCCGCGTGGAATGGATTGCTGTACATGACTGCGTTCGGTCTTGGCACCCTGCCGCTGATGTTTGTCAGCGCTGTGGCAGGGAAATTTATTTCTATAAACCTTCGCAGCAAGCTCAGAAGACTGTATCCCATTTTTTTGAGCCTACTCGCTATCTTGTTTATTTTCAGGGGCTTGCAATTCTCAGTCCCACAGGGGTTCAGCTTTTGGGATACCCTGCAATACATTCCTATGTGTCACTAAATTTACTATTCATGAACTACAAGACCGCTTCCTTTTTTATTTTCGCAGTCCTAATGCTTCTACTTGTATTTATGGGATATAACCCATCTCCCGCCACCGTGGTTCTTGGAGGAATCGCATTCCTTGTCCTCCTCGTCTTCCAGGTTTTTTTCATTTTAAAATCGAACGAAAAGAGTGAGAAGAAGTTTGAAGATGGCGATTGGTATGAGCACAAGTGATCGGCCACAGAAGTAATTTCTCGTTTAAAATTTTTCCATAAAAAATGGCGTCATAATCCAATCCTTTCTGATTTTCAACAACCCTCCAGCAGAAGGGAAATACTATATCCTAGCGATTTTATTTTTTTGGAGCGAAATTTTGGAATCCTCCTAATTA
>CAZJYF010000134.1:3317-9044 GCA_964549665.1 uncultured Saprospiraceae bacterium | reverse complement strand
AATCTAAGTGAGTGAAACCTTGGAAGATTGCGCACAACTAGAGCTAGGGCAAACCCTTAATTTTCTGGAGTAAGTTTCTCAATTCTTCTTCTGTTGTAAACGGGTTCATCAAGCTGGTGCGCAAAAACAAGCGCCCATCTACCCTCGTTTGCACAATGAAAAACTCGCCTTCACGAACCATGGATTCTCTAATTCTCAAATTGATTTCATCCAATTCCTCTTCTTTCAAACCTTTGCGGAAATACCGGAAACAGAGGATGTTCGACTCCGGAAAAGGAACCGCCAATTGAAAATACTCATTGGCTGAGATCATTTCGGAAAATATTTTCGCCAAGTCGTACAAGGCATCCACATTTTCTTCAAAAACCTTCTCCCCATAGGTTCGCAGCATGGCGTAGATGCGAATGCTCATCGAGGTCTTGGTCAATTCAAAAGTGCGTTTTGCCAGGTTGTACCATTCCTGCCCTTCCTCTTCTTCCCACATGTAGGAGGCCTTTTGGGCAAAGGTTTGATACGAATGGCTTCCCTGACCGAAGACCAAAGCTGTCACCAGAGAAGGCGTCATCAACATTTTGTGAAAATCGAGAATAACCGAATCTGCCCGTTCGATGCCACGAAGCAAATGCCTGTATTTTTGCGAGAAAACAACGCAGCCGCCATGTGCCGCATCCACGTGCAGCCACAATTTTTTCTCCCCGCAAAAGTCGGCGAGTCTGTCAATCGGATCATAGGCTCCCACCGCCGTTGAACAAGCACTCGCCACTGCGCCAATTATTTGAATGCCGCCGTCGGAAGCCTTTTGGTAACATTCTTCGAGGCATTCCGCATCCAATTGGTAGTTCTCATTCACCGGAACGGGAACTACACCTTCGCTTCCCATGCCCATTACCTGCACGGCCCGCGCAACGGAATAATGGGCTTCGGCAGAAACCAGAAAACCATATTTTTTGCCCTCGTACCCCTTTTGCCAAACATCCTGGTCAATCATCACCTGCCGGGCACACAGCAAAGCGGTCAGATTTCCGAGCGTACCCCCGGAGGTGAAGAAGCCGTCAGCTTGAGCAGTCATGCCCATCCGGGCAGCCAGTTTTTGAATCAACAGCCGTTCGAACACCACCCCGGAAGTACCCTGTTCATAAATCCCCATGCCGGGGTCGAGGAATCCCCCCGCGAAAGCTGCCAAACCTGCCGCAGGCAAAATATTCGAAGTTTGATGCCCCAAATATTTCGGGTGGTGGAGGTGAATCGTTTCTTCGATGAGCTTTGCAAACAACTCACTGAGTTCAAGGTGCGGTGCGCTGTCAAAATCTTTTTGCCACTTTTTTAGCAGTTCTTCCGGGGGCACCCAATCGAGTACTTTCATCTGCGAAGGGGAAGAATGAACCTCTTGCAGATAATCGGCTAGCATATCGACGAGGCGATGTCCTTGTTGGCGAAAAATTTCGGGGTCGTATGCTTTATTAAGGAGGTCCGTCATCCGTCAGTATTTGATGAAAAAAAAGGCAACTTTACAAAAAAAAGACCTTTTCTAAAGGATAAAGTTGTCGTTGGTCCAATATAAGCATTTCAGGGGCTTGGATAATTAGAGAATTGGAACTGATACATGAAAATCCATCACTCCAACGGCAGGTTGGTTTTTTTGAGCAATCGCCCAACGGGGTACATTCTGTACGTTTTCTCGTAATAAGGAGTATGTTTATAAACAAAATCCAATTGCGCCCTGGCATTTTTCGCAAAATCTTCGTCTTCTCTTTTCTTGGCTTCCAATTGGAGCTTTAATTCCGGATGTGCTTTCAGATAAGCCGCCGCTAAATCTTCGAAAACATAGGAAGAGAAGTATTCTTTTTGCATCAAAATCCCGTCAAAAAAATTCCAGCAAAAATAGGAATCCGGGGCTTGCGGTTCGAGGGTCTCGATGAGGTAGCGATTCGCCGGCTGATTCGCAAAAACGACGTAATCGCCTTTGTGAAAGGAGCGATTCACCGTCCTTTTCTCCACCTCCACATCGTAATGCAAATAATGTCCTTCGTAGGCGTTTCTCGTCTTGAAATCCTCTATGTAATACATTTCCACCTCCATTTCCACATCTTCTTTCAACTTCCGAACATACACCCCATTCCAACGCAGACGCTCCACAACCTTGGTATAGGCCTGTGGAATAAGGTAGGCTACTGGTTTTTCTACTTGCAAAACAGGCTGATAGGTATTGAAAAAAGGGACCTCTTTTTCATAAGGCACCTCCCGATCGTAATACAACCTGTCCAAACCACTTATTTCACTAGGTTTGTATTTTGCCGCGTAGCCTTTGAAAAGCAATTTCTCCTGCTTGGAACGGTCGAGTGACCAATTCAAATCGAAAGAATCCCTTTCAATATCGCGCTGCGATGCCCGCTTGCGGAGGACAGCAATTTTTTCAAAATCGGCGTTCATTTCTTTTATCAGCACCGTCATAAAGGCGTACGTACTCCGCACCCTGTCTTTGAAGGGTTTCAGCATATGCGTCTCGCTGATGAAGCTTATCGCGTTGTGCAGGGCGGCAAAGCCGGAGGAATATCGCGGCAAATCGAGAAAACCGGCGATGCCTTCCTCGGGCGTATTTCGAGCATGGACGTAGGGGGTCATTTCCCAATTGCGGGCTTTCATCCCCGCGTAAAGGTGGGGCAATAATTCATCTTGTAGGTAGGTCGAAAGGATTGGGTTGAGTTTGTCCTTTTGGGTGGCGATCAGGGTCATGGTGTAAGAATAATCCGCACCATCGGAGGTGTGGTTGTCGAGAAAAACATCCGGCTGCCAATAGTTGAAAATTTTATTGAAGGTCTGCCCATTTTTGGAATCGCATTTGACGAAATCGCGATTCAGGTCTAAGTTTTTTGCGTTGCCCCGAAAGCCGTAGGCTTCCGGTCCCGATTGATTAGCCCGGCTAAAACTGCCCCTGTTCAAGCCGCCTCCGATGTTGTAAAAAGGAATAGTTACGAGAACCACATTCTCCAAAAGAAGCTGTAATTCAGGCTTTTGCAGGCAGTCCCGAATCAACATCATGCTCGCATCGACGCCACAGGGTTCGCCCGGATGGATGGCGTTATTGATGAACAACACCATTTTCCCCGATTTTTTTATTGAAGCCGGATTAAAATCGCCGCTTGTTGAAAGGACCGCTAAATGAAGTGGAAAACCGCTATCTGTCGAACCCCATTCTTTAAGTTCCAATCGGGGATAGGCAGCTGCAAGTTTTTTATAAAAGTCAATGGTTTGCCGGTAGGTAGCAGTCGTGTTGCTGTCCCTGTCAAAGGGTGTAAGAAAGGCCTTTTCCTGAGCCGTCATTTGGAATGAGAGCACGACAAAAATGGCAAGAAAAAGGGTGTGCAAAGGAATGTATTTCAACATGGCTTGACTGGTTTATTGTCTTTTGAAAAAGCAAGCAAGCAAGGTAATCCAAAATCGAAATCTTTCAAAAGGATTAAGGACAAGCAAAATCATTTTTAAATCCGTGCCATTCGGATTCCAATTGAAAAAGCTTTCGCTAAAAAAGAGGAAAGTTTTGAATTTCCTCCCCAAATATTTGCGAATATTCGCTCGGAAATTGTAATTTTAGCGCAACGTCCCACCTGTTAAATTAATAACTACTCGGGTGGTTTTGTTTCCAATAAATTGTTGAATTGGTCAATGACCAATGGCTACTTTCCAGATTCACAACACCTAATTCATATCTCATGGCTGTAAAATCACCAAATTCGAGGATGGTTTTCGGATTGAAGGTCAAGCAGTTTCGGCAAGAGCGAAGCCTATCATTTTCCGATTTGGCGAGAGCCACGGGGATGTCTGTTTCTTATTTAAATGAAATTGAAAAGGGAAAAAAGTATCCCAAAGAAGATAAAATCCACCTGTTGGCTAAGGCGCTGAATATTAGCTTTGAAGAGATGATATCTCTCGAATTGGAAGGCGGTTTGGCGCCTCTCGGCGAATTGTTGAATTCCAATTTCCTGAATGAATTGCCGCTTGATTTGTTTGGAATTGAGTTGTCCAAAGTAGTAGAAATTATTGCCAATTCTCCGGTGCGGGTGGGCGCTTTTATTTCTACCTTGGTGGAGATGTCCCGAAATTATGCCTTGGCAGAAGAGAATTTCTATTTCGGCGTGTTGCGTTCTTATCTGGAATTGCACAACAATTATTTTGAAGATATTGAACAAGAAGTAGCCCACTTTGTACACAAATACAAAATTCCAACATCTAGCAAAGTGCCGGTTGAATTGCTAGCCGGTTTGTTAAAAAAACAATTCGGTTATTCCATCGTTTCAAATGGATTGTCGCATTACCCCGAGTTGGAAGAGTTGCGTTCTGTTTTTGTTCCTTCAAAAAAAAGACTCCTACTCAATGGCAAACTGACCGAAGTTCAAAAAGCTTTTCAGTTTGGCAAGGAGTTGGGGTTCAGTCATTTAAAATTAATGGAGCGGGCAAACACCTCTTCTCTTTTGCGGGTAAATTCTTTTCAGGAAGCTCTCAATCATTTTAAAGCCAACTATTTTTCCGCCGCTTTGCTCATCAACCGGGAAGAATTTAAGAAGGACCTTCAGGACTTTTTCGATAGTGAGCGCTGGGATGGAGAAGTGATTTCGAACCTGATGCGGAAGTATCAGGCATCCCCTGAAATGCTCTTGCAGCGCATGACCAACCTGATACCGCGTTTTTTCGGTTTGGATAAACTCTTCCTGTTGCGCATCATCTGCAGCCCAAAAAACGCAGATATTAAAGTTGACAAAGAACTCCATCTGAACCGTCGGCACCACCCACATGGCAATGGGCTTTTCGAGCATTATTGCCGCCGATGGCTGTCGGTTTCCCTGCCGAAGGAATTATACAAAATGCAGCAGGAGGGAAAATACGTCGGCACCATTGTCGGTGCGCAAATATCGAGGTATTTCGGTACCGATGACGCCTATTTTTGCATCACGCTTGCCCGCCCGGCCTATCCTTCCCCGGATAAAAATGTCAGCGTCACTATCGGTATTTTATTGGATGATGATTTGCGACAAAAGGTTCGTTTTTTGAATGACCCCTCGATTTCTGCCCGGGAGGTGAATAACACCTGCGAACGCTGCCCGATTGGAGATTGTGAAGAACGTGCAGCGCCGCCGTTGGTTGTGCAAGCAAAAAACCGCAGAAAGAAAGTGCAGCAGAGTTTACTGGAATTAGTGGGCTAGGCTTCTTATATCGGGAGTTTAAAGTTCCCCAACCCCCCTTCTGTTTGACACTGAAATGCTCATTCTGGAGGGTCTTTGAGGGGGGGGGAGAAAAGCGTTAAACTATCACATTTATTTTATTCTTTAGGATATATCCTGTTGGAAATCACATAAAATTTTGTTGAAGACAAACTGAGAAATGTAATTCGGAACTGCTTTTTTTACTGAGCAGTAAATGTGAGCCTAGCCTTGGGAATGCTTTATAATGACCAAGATTGGACAGCTTTTCCTGATGATACCATTTTAAGAAATAGATAAAATGGCAAATTAAAAACCCGCTTTCGCCGCATCTCTCCCCAAAACTTCCCGTGCGGATTTTCAATCCGTTACATACGTATGTAATGGATTGAAAATCCGCACGGGCTTAACTTTGGATGAGGGGCAAGCGGGTTTCTTTCAAGCTGACATTCAGCAATTTACGTTGCTCGATAATTCATGGATGAATTATCGAGTGGTTTTTCACTCTTTAGTTAAGGTTTTAATTTTTTGG
>CAZJYF010000134.1:0-3217 GCA_964549665.1 uncultured Saprospiraceae bacterium | reverse complement strand
AATTTTTTGGATGCAATATTTCAATCCACGAGGCATCTTCGATAATAGAAATATCAAAACCGGGATTATTCCAATCTTCCAATTCTAACTTTATTTGGGTGGGAATGAAGACCTTTCCAAAAACATCTTTGAGAAGTCCAAGCCTTTCGATTTTAATAAGATTAGTTATGGGCGAAGTATCACTAATGACAACCATCAAAAGGAAATATCAAGGGTTTTCATATCTTCCTCTAATTCTTCGATGCCATAGTGAATGGGAATTTTCCTATTGGCTAATTCTTGTTGAAATTCCATTCGATGCATTTTGGACAACCGCGCAGCTTGGGCGAGTGTCAAAATTTCCATTTGAAACAAAGAAACCGCGACCCCCAAAGTGATGTCTTTTTCAGTAAGTCCGCTTTTTTGAATGATATTATTTGGAATAGTGATAGTCATTATTAAACATTTTCTTCAAATTTAATTGATTTTCGGAGAAATTGGAATTTTTTATCGAACATTCGGGGCTTTCAAAAAACATTCAAGAACGTTGATTAGATTTCTTGCTCTTGTTTCCCCGGGATTCCCTAAAGCCTGATAAATCATTTCACTGCAACCACAAACCGACCGAAACGCCTAAAAAAGTGCCGATCACATAACCTAAAATTCCAATCAGGACGGCCGGGGTCACGGCCTTTTTCATGCCGAGGGTGGCGGCCATCGGAGCTGAGATGGAAGCCCCGCCAATGTTGGCGGCAGAAGCCACCAGGATTTCTTTCAAGCTTACATTCAGCAACTTACCTCCAAGTAGGATGACAAAAAAGTGAACCACCAGAATAATTGTGCAGAAAACCAAAACTTCGGGGGCTACTGAAAACATTTCTACCAAGTCGCAGGATGCCCCAATCACTGCCAGAAAAACAAACATCAAGAACATGCCCATGTCGAAGGCGACTTGTTCGAATCTATGCAAGGCATTCGGGAAAATATTTGCAACCAGTGTTATAAGGGCCGTGATGACCAAAAGGTCGAGGTTTATTTTAATTCCAAAAGAAGATTGGAGCACCTTTGACAACCAAAAACCGATGGCACAGACAAGCCCTGAAATGAAAAGGGACATGGCCATTTTTTCCAAAAAACCCACCTCTTCAGCCACGGTTTCGGGAGTTGGTGCTGCGGTTATTTCTGCGGCATTCTCTTCATAGCCCGGATAAAATTTTAACAAAAACGCAAAACCGGGAATGAGAAAAAGGAACATGATGTAGAAATTGGTGAACACATTGTCAACTACCATGGTAGCAGCGAAAAGAGGGCTGTGCAGGAAATCCAACACCGCCGCCACCGCCATGAAATTGACGCTGCCCCCGGTGTAGGTTCCGATAAAGACGCCTGCCAATTTGAAGGCTTCTTCCCCAATAGGCACCAGATAAAAGGCTGCGACAGCCCCTAACACCACCCCGAAAGACCCAAGCAGAAAAACCAGCAGCAGACGTCCGGATTCTTTGACGATTCGCTTCAAGTTGACATTGAAAAGCAACAGGGGTATGGATATTGGAATGATGTAGTCAAAAACGAAATGATAGACACCGACCTTTATTTCGCTATTTGTTGCGGAGGGCAGCACATTCAACGTAGCCAAAATAGCCGTTAAAAAAATGGTAACCAACACGCCGGAAATGTTGCCGAACCATTTTTTTCGTTCGCCGACGATGCCAAAAGCAGATGCGCCAACGAGAATCGTCCAAATGGCGAAATGATTATCGGGAGAGAGAAAACTTTGCATTCGTTTGTTTTGAGTTTTTTGATTGCGGTCTTGTCCAATGGCGCTTTCAAAAAAGCGAATTAAAGAGAAAATTATTTTTTTACATTTGGCGAAGATATTGATTTTAACCACTTTATGACTACGGAGGATTACAAAAAAATAGCGGATACCTTGCCCAAGCAGCCTGGAGTTTATCAATTCCTCGACGGGGATGGCATCGTCTTGTACGTTGGAAAAGCAAAGAATCTGAAAAACCGCCTGTCGTCTTACTTCGGTGCCAAAAAGCATCAGGAGAACAAAACCCGGACGATGGTGAAAAATGCGGACCACATCGAATACACCATCGTAGATACTGAAGCCGATGCGCTTTTGTTGGAAAACACCCTGATAAAAAAATTCCAACCCCGTTACAATGTGATGCTTAAAGACGGGAAGTCTTACAATTACATCTGCGTCAAAAAAGAGCGATTCCCACGGGTTTTCATTACCCGTCGGGTTATCAAAGACGGCTCGACCTACTTTGGGCCCTACACCTCGAAGTTCCGTTTGAAAATCATTTTGGACCTAATCAAAACCCTTTTCCCTTTGAGAACCTGTACTTTTAAGCTTTCACGGGAAAATATCGAAAAAGGCAAATTTAAAATATGCCTAGAATACCATATCAAAAACTGCAGGGGTCCCTGCGAGGGCTTGGAAGAGGAGGAGGCTTACGACGAAAAAATTGACCAGATAAAAAATATGCTTCGGGGTAATTTTGGTCTTGTAAAACGGCATTTCAAAGAAAAAATGAAAGTGCACGCAGAGAATCTCGAATTTGAAAAGGCACAACAAATTAAAGATAAACTGGCAGCTTTCGAAGACTATCAGGGCAAATCGACGGTGGTCAGCACCAGCATACGGGATGTAGATGTTTTTTGCATTGCATCGGATGAGAAGAATGCCTACGTGAACTATCTCAAGGTAGTAAATGGGGCGATCATTAATGCCTACACCCAAGAGATGGTGAAGAATTTGAATGAGGACGAAAAGGATTTGTTGGCCTTTTCCATTCCTGCCCTGCGGGAAAAATTTAACAGTATTGCCGGAGAAATTTTGCTGCCTTTCCGGCTGCCTTTTCCCGGAGAGGATATGAAAATAACCGTGCCCAAAATTGGAGACAAAAAAAAGCTGGTAGAGCTTTCAAGGAAGAACGTGCATTATTTTTTGATGCAAAAGAAGAAGCAGGAATTGGCGCAAATACGAAAACAAACTTCTTCGGAAAGGATTTTGCGAACCCTTCAGGAAGATTTGCAAATGCGCGAAGTGCCCATCCACATCGAGTGTTTCGACAATTCCAATATGCAGGGAAGTTATCCGGTTTCTTCCTGTGTCGTTTTTAAAAATGCCAAACCCGCCAAAAAGGAATATCGCCATTACAACGTGAAAACCGTGGAAGGACCGAATGACTTTGCCACGATGGAGGAAGTCGTCTTTCGACGC
>CAZJYF010000133.1:6323-9084 GCA_964549665.1 uncultured Saprospiraceae bacterium | reverse complement strand
CTACTGAATCAGGTTGATCAATGTCCGGTAATCGTCAAAAGGGGCATCGTCGCCCTTCATTTCCAAAAGGTCCATCAAAGAAACCGCGTCGCCGTCGTCGGCATAGAAATCCTCCAGGTCGGGACAGGTTTGCTCGCAGCGAATTTCAATTTGCCCTTGTTCGAGTTGGTTCATCCGCCAGCGCCAAGTCGCTTTCATGCGGTCGAGGATTCGCTCTTTGACTTCAGTGTGTTCACTATTGGGAACGACGGGGGTTATATTGCTGAAAGCCAGGTTGTTGCGGGCTATCAGTTTCCCGTTTTCAATAATAAAATAGGAGGTATGGACTTGCGAATTATCGGCGACAAGCAAGTTGGAATAGAGTACCAACTGGATATCTTCCTCGTTTTTGATGGTTCGTTCGAGGCGGTTGGCGCCCCGCCATTTCAAATCGACAATCGCCCATTCTTCTCCTTTTTCCAGCACCAGGTCTGCCCTTCCTCTAACAGGGACGCCTAAAAAGTCGCCTTCCAGGTCTTTTTCCGTTTCCACTACCTGCCAGCCGTTTTCCTGTATTTTGGAAAGCAGACTCCAGGCAGCGAATTTCAATTTGTGGACAAAAGCCATGCGTTCCGGTTCCCTGCCATACATTAAAAGGACGGCCCCTTCTTTCGCTAACAATTGGTTGGCTTCTTTCTCCACCCATTGTTCAACCTGCGCTTTATTCCAATGCAGCGTCTCTTGCGTGAACAATTTTTCAAATAGCCTGTGCGCCAGGTTACCCATCAATCGGGCATCATTTACCACACTGAGAATGGCCGATTTGTTCAGGCGGATTTGGTATTTGAAGACCCATTGGTAGGGGTAGTAAAAAAGGGTCTCAAGGCTCGTTGGGGTTTCGTAATCGCGTGTCAATTTATTGAGATTTCGAATGCGCAGGAAGGGCTTGGGTCTTCCCAGTTTTCTGGCGGAAACAACAATTCTTTTGGGCAGTTGGAGATGTTTTTCAAAATTTTCGATTCCCTTCAAAGTAGTGATTTCAAACGTGATAGATTCGGGATTTGCAAAAGTGGCCTCCAAATCTCCCTGGAGCGGATGGGGAAAGACAGCCTTGCCATTTACGAATTCGGGGACAATGAGCAGCAAGCGGTTTCGCGTGTTCAAAATGGGGCGCTTTCGCTGCCAAACCATCAAGGCATTTTCCCTTTCCGGTGTTTCCAAATGGATGCTCGCTGCCTGCAAATATTGCCGCTCTTTTTGGTACCAGCGCGAAAAGAAATGCACCGGTTCGTTTTGAATAAAGTTCCACCAAACGAGGCTATCCAATTCCCCGACAATGGCGCCGGGCTGCATTGTATAGGACAAATGCCCCACCTCTTTTTCCTGAAAAACCACGGGCGATGGTTCGTAAATGGTTCTGACGATTCGCTCCAGGTCAAGGAAGCCGAGTTCCGTTTCCGGCAAGGCCTCCAAAAGCTCCACAATCCGCTTCGATTGCGCTTGCAACACGAGGAAGGAACTGCTTTTACTATCCCCCTTTTCAAATGTTTTAAAAGCCCATTCTTGCAGATAGTCGAATATTTCAATCACCTCTTTTTTGGGAACTTTCTGGTCCAAATTATATCGCCTGCGCCTGAACCAAAAGTCGTACTGCTCTTTAATTTCATTGTAATCAATGCGGGGGTCGTTCGTTACTCGTTCGCTCAACTCTTCAAAATAGCGGTTGATGGTGCTGAACCAACCTTCGCTATTCAGTCCCGGCCGTTGGGCCATTTCATTGGCGATTATGCCGGCGAGGTCATCTGCCAGAGGTTTTACCGACAGGGAGACAAATTCCAAAATTTTAAACGGGTCAATCGGTTGCCAAATGAAAGCAGTGACCAGTTTTAGTATTTGCAAACTTGGTCGGGCGAGGGAGGCAGATAAAATTCCCAGGCTTGGAAGCCCTTCCTGAATGAGCGCCATATCGAGCGCCCGGCTCTTTTCCGGAATGAGGCAGGCGGGACGAAATTGGGGGTTTGATTTGATGACCTTTGCAAGATAAGCAGCAGCTTCGGTCGCTCGTTTGGCTTTCAGAATGAGAAGAGAGCCATCGTTTTTCAAGGCTATTTTCTTCTTATTTCCGGAGGCAGAAAGCAGACGTTTTTGAAAATTGGAAAGGTCGGTTTCGATTTTTTTAGACTTCCCGGGGGTCTCGTTCGAAAGACGGGTGACGTTAATTCCGAGTTTTTTGAAAAGTTTTTGAAAATGAGACGGCAGGAGTTCCGGTGGTTCTGCCAAAAACAATTCCGCGATGGGGTGTTTTCGTTTTTCCAGTTTTTTCAAAACGGCCACAAAGCGGTCGGCATAGCCCGGAGAAAGCGAAAGGGGAGTGTCATCTTCTGCGGCTTTCCTATTAAAAACAGACTCGATTTGGGCGAGGGTTTGCAGGCGTTCGGGATTGCTCTTTGAAATTTCAAAATCCCAGCCTGCCAAAACCAATTCATCTCTTCTCAACAACAATTCCGTAGCGAGTGCGAACGGATCGGTTTCAAAGGAGCCTTTGTAAAAAGGTTGGATTTGTGTTTTTAAATGAGCTATTATCGCTTGCCGGTATTGCTCGATGCGGAGGTATTCGTCGTTCGCAGGATGCCCTATCAGCCCAAGATGCGATTCCAGCATTGAGAGCAACTGCATGGGTCCGAAATAATGGACTCCGCCCTCCGGTTCTGCAGGTTTCGGAATGACTAAATCGTCCAATTGCAACCCAAAAAAAACCTTCATGGGGTGAGGATAGAGTTCA
>CAZJYF010000133.1:0-6223 GCA_964549665.1 uncultured Saprospiraceae bacterium | reverse complement strand
AGTTCAAAGTTCAAAGTTCAGAGTTTTCTTGATGATCAATGACATATACTGGCACCGATTGTCGAATATTCTCCCCGCAAAAATTTTTGGAAGCAGAAAAAGAAAAGAAAACTAAATTGCCAAAAAATCATTCCAACAATAAAACGACCACATGACTCAATGCCCATAATGACCCCATTTACCCCCCCGTCTCTTGCCTCAAAACCTTCACCTGGCTTTCCCAAAGTTGTCTTTGGTCATCCACTTCATCGTCGTCACAAAAGTCGGTGATTTCGAGAATGGTTTCTGATGTGACAGGAGATTTATACATTCTGAATTCCAGATATTCCCCTTCTTTTTCGGGATCATCCCACTTAAAACGCACGCGTTCTTCCTCGATGTCATCCACCATATGAGCCACTTCTTCCGCTCCATTCCAAATAAAGGTAAAGGTGTCATCCTGAATATCAACTTCATCACAAAACCAACGGGTCAGGCAAGCAGGCGTAGTAAAAAATTTATACAGGATAGCAGGTGAAGCTCTAAATATAAATTCAAGGTCTATTTTTACTCTCTCCATTCACCAAGTGTTTACAGGACTTATTTTCTATTCAACTCTTCTTTGGCAGCCTCGGAAAAGCTGAAACAATTAAGGAAGTGGGTTTTATCGTCGAGAAAATACATTCCAAGCTTACATCTTATTTTCCGCAATAAAAAATAAAAAAATGATTTTTCCAAATAATCCAACTACTTTTCCACGAGAAAGCCTGGCAAGTTATTAGCTAAACCTAAAATTGGTTTACTGGGATAGACGGGTTTATTGAGTTTGTTGCGAAGTCGAGGCCTTTTCAAGCATCTAAAAAATTGCAACCCACCCCAAATAAATGAGGTTATTTGCATTAGGAAACTAATAAAATGGGGAATGACTATCTTTCGAAGGCCATTAATTAAACTCAAAATCTGAATCCATTAATAGGGGTCTTCATAAAAATTGGATTCGGGCTCTTCTTTCTTAAAAAAAGCCCCTCCCGGAAGGTAAGACGGTTCCGAATTTAACGTGGGGAGATTTTTGTAATCCAAATTGGGTGCGGATAAAGGCTTTTCTTTGAGCCATTCAAAAATGTTGCTCTTCGATGCTTTGGAAGCCGATTGCATCAATTCGTTGGCTTTCTCGGAATCTGGCTGAATTTCCAATGCCCGTTTGAAGTTTTCCATGGCTTGGTCATATTGGCCCAGCAAAAGGAGGGCACGGCCTCTTGCCATAAAATAATCTGCCGTTTTAGGGTTCATATCTATGGCAATATCGAAGCTTTCGACGGCAGCCAGGTACATTTTCTCCTTCAATTCAGCCAGCCCAATGCAGTAATAAGCATCCGGATTGTCGGGGTCCATGCGCAGGGCTGTCACCCCATCTGATTTTGCAGAACGCGGGTTTTCCAATTCCAAATAGCAAAGGCCGCGATTTAAAAAAATTTGGCTTTGGGGAGCAATCCACAGCGCCTCATCAAAGGACTTCAGCGCTTCATCAAACTGTCCCAACTTACTCAAAGCTCTTCCTTTGTTGTTGTGAACCAAAGCATCATTCATATTTATTTTCAATGCTTTATCGTACCACAAAATCGCAATTTGATATTGTTTCAGCGATGCATAAACATCACCCTTTCCGCTGCAAGCCAAGGCGCTTTTGTCATTCAATCGGAGCGCTTGGTCGAAATCGAGAAAGGCATCCCGGAAATAACCAAGGCGATGATAAACCGTCGCCCGGTAAACGAAAAGCTGCTCCTTTTTTTGAATGCTTAAACCTCGTGTAAAGTCTGCGATTGCTTCTTCATACCGTCCCTCTTTGAAATAAACTAAGCCCCGCAAAGCAAAGGCTTCCACATTGTTTTGGTCAGTTTCAAGCACTTTGTCAAAATCCGTTTTTGCCTTGTTAAACCTGTGCAATTCATACCAGCTTAGCCCCCGGTTGAAGCGGGCCTTGATATGCTGAGAGTCAATCTCTAGCGCTCGTGAAAAGAATTCGATTGCTTTTTCCCAAACTCCTTTGCGGAAGTAAAACAAACCCTTCCGGTAATAATCATCTGCTGAAAAGGTTGCTTTTTCTGGCAAATTGACCAATTTGACAAGTCCTTGGGATTGGGTCGGGGTGCACCATAAAAAGAGCAAAAAGAAAATGCTTGCAAGGGAAACGGGTTTCATAATATCTTATGTTCAGGGTTATAAAATTTATTGCCAGAATTCAAATTCACAATAAAAACCACTTTGATATAATTGAATTCTGTCATGTGTCTCATACCTACCCGCTACAACTATTCTGCCAATTTCAGTTTAAAAGTATCTTTAAACCAATTAATTACAATTTAACCATTTAATCAAATCGAAAAAAAATGAAGGGGAATATCGTGCGGATGGATGGCACACATTATCTTTTTTTTCATTCATGAAAAGTGTGTCCGGACTGCAATAAGTTGCTCATTATCAAAAAGGAGCAGCAAGGATTATGTCTTCTCATTCCTTTTATTGTCCAGACCAGCAAGGATTAAGCCTGTCACAAAATTCATGTATAAATTTTATCAAATATGAATTGTGGTATCTTTCTTGTTTATAGTAAAAAAGACTAATACGACAGCTCGCAAAGTGCCAACGAAACTATTATGAGAAAGAAAAATCACCCGTCAATTCACATTTAATTAAAATAAAATTATCTAAAAGCAAGACCACCTTGATTTAATTTTAATTGGAATTGACCTTTTTATTCTCCCAAAGCTCAAAAATCCCTGAACATGCATCTTCAAAACCTTCTCACTAAGTTGTTTGTCCTTCTTCCCTTTTTTCTGACTGCCGCTGAGTACGACGATATTGTCCGGCAGGCATATATTGAAACATTCAGCCCGATTGCCATTCGGGAAATGCACCGCAGCAACATTCCAGCCAGCATAATTTTGGCTCAGGCTATCGTGGAATCCCGTTCCGGGGAAGGAGAACTTGCCCGTCAGACAAACAACCACTTTGGCATCAAATGTAAAGGCGATTGGGAAGGAGAAACATTCAAGTATAACGACGATGAATTTGACTCCAAAGGGAATAAAGTGAAGTCGTGCTTTCGGAAATACACAACCGTTCTCGATTCCTATATTGACCACACTAATTTCCTGTTGGAAAGCAGGCGATATCAGGACTTGTTTAAATTTGGGCGATGGGATTACAAAAAATGGGCGTGGGGCTTACAGGAAAAGCACTATGCCACCGACCCCAATTATGCAGATAAACTAATCGATGTAATTGAGACACATCAACTTTATGTTTATGACTTAGCCGAGGATTTTGGAGAAGCCATGGCTTTTGAAGATTTGAATTTCAACGAAAATGTAATGTCAATAGAGGAAAATAACGATTCGGACTTTCCCGCTCCCGCAAATTCAAGGCAAACCAAAGAACCGCTTAATTTTAGTAGGGCTTACCACAGCCCGGATGCCAAAATGGAGTCGCAAAACAATCGGCACGATTCAGCGGTCGCCCCCCCTTCAGAGCCAAGTAAAAGAATGCGTCCAATTTACCACGAACCAAGCCCGCAAAGGATGCTTCCCAAATGACTCGTCGATGAAACCGGCCGACTTGCTCGATTCCTATCGGCAGCCTCACTTGGAGGTCGTAAGATGATTGTTTTAATATTGCCGGGAATCGGAGGATTTTATTAATGTGGCTGAATGATATTTATATCTGCTGATTTCCCTAAAACTCCCACCATAGTACCTTTCCCAGCATTTTTGGAAGCTGTACAATCAGCGTTTTTCACATTTTGAACGTTATCCATTCTCAGAATGACAAACTCGACATTTTCACATTTAACGCTAAATGTGAACCAATTCTGATTTTTTTTTGATAATTTGCGCTTGATTTCGTAGCGATAACAGCTTTATGCGCCCGAACGGATTAGCTTTCTCAACAAGTTTAATTCCATGGACAACCATCTTTTGAAGCCGATTTACATTTCTTGGTATTCCAGCCTGTTACCCTTCCGCCCAATGACGTGTCCAATGACATTCCACCTTTCAAACAGGACAAAAATTATATTGCAAAAAGTGTAATACTTTTAATTAAGAATCGCTATTTTTGGCGCTTAAGAAAACCGAAAGTATTTTTGTGAACTGAGTTTGAAAAAACAAATTAGCATCCCAACATAATAAAGAACCGAGTATGGAAAACCGATTACGCTTTTTGAAGCAACTCTCATTGCTTATCTTTTTTACATTTTTTCTTTTTTTCCGGCAACTCAATGCGCAATGTACCTGCCCCTGCCCTGTAGGAACCGGTGTTTGCAATACAACAGCTTTCTTTTTATTTAGCTATTGCGGCCCGGACACCATTTTTCTCGACGCTTCCTGCACGGCAACCCTCAGTTTTGGTGGGTCTCCTCCAGGTGTTTGCCAAACCTCAGGTGCGACTGCTTTTGGTTCTCCCCTTGGTATTGACACTCTTCTTAGTGGAGGGTTTGCTGAAGGAGACTTAATTACAGGTCCTCAAACGGTGACTATGGCTTACGTCGCAACGGACACCCTTACACCTTTTAACCGGGACACTTTTTTCTTCGACATCGTTTTTGTCGACACCTTCCCACCCGTTTTTACTGACCCTATCCCGGCAGACTTGACGATAGATTGCGTGTCGGATTTTCCTCCTCCCCTTGCGTTAATGGCAGATGATGGTTGCGATATCACCTTTCCGAAAGCTATCCCCTCGGTGGATACGCCTTTGCCACCTAGCCCCTGCCCCGCTGGCACGGTTACCAGAACCTGGACAGCGACAGATGCCAGTGAAAATGCGACAATAGCATCTCAGACGATTACTTTTGTCGCAGACGTCATCCCTCCGGTGATTTCCGTTTTGCCGACCAGTGAAACGGTGGAATGCAATGTGGCAGACTATTCAACCTGGTTGAACGGCCAAATGACCCGGGTGACAAACAACAGCACCGACAATTGTGGAATAGACACAATCACCAATGATGGTCCAATGACTTTCAACGTTTTATGCGGCGCTGTGACCGTTCAATTTACGGTGACAGATAGTTGTGGCAATCTGACTTCGGCCTTGGCTACGTATACTATACTCGACACCATTGCACCCGTGTTGACCGGCCCGGCGGACATCACCATCAACTGCGAAGACCCCGTTCCGGCGGTGGGTGTGGTGGTTGCTAACGACAACTGCGACATGAATTTACCTCCCGCCGTTTTCGTTCAAAACAGTACCCAAACAAATACCGGTGCCTGTTCCGATTATACATTTACCATCAACCGAAACTGGACCGTGACGGATACTTGCGGCAATGTCGGCTCTTTCACCCAAATAATTTCGGTGGAAGACATCACCAATCCCACCTTCGTTCTTCCGCCGGATATTACGGTGGAATGCCAATTTTCTCAAGATACGGCAGTAACCGGTTCGCCGAAGCTGGCTTTGGACAATTGCGACCCGGCCCCAGTTGTCAGTTTTACGGATAATATTACGCCTTTGAGTTGTCCGAATAACCTGTCCATTCAAAGAACCTGGCGGATAGAGGATGTTTGTGGAAATTTTACCGAAGGGATTCAAATCATAACCACAGAAGACAACACGCCGCCGATTATTTCTGTTGCAGCGCAGGACCTCACTATCAACTGTGTTTTAGAAATTAGTATCGATAGCACTTTCAACGATTGGGTGAATGCAAATGGCAATGCAATTGCTTCAGACAACTGTTCTGCGACAGTGGATTTGGTGTGGTCTGCATTTAATTCGGGAACGACAGACCTCGCTGATTTGCCTTTACCAATCTGTCCAAGCCCAGTTGCTGGAGAATTCAGAATGCAAACCGTTGACTTTGTCGTAGCAGATGAGTGTGGCAACCGGGATACTACCACGGCGACCTTCAAAGTACTCGACAATACGCCCCCTGCACTGACCGATTGTCCTCCGGATATCACCTTGGATACCGACCCCGGAGATTGCTTTGCCACGACTACCCTGCTGATTCCGTTGGTGTTGGAAGATTGCAACAACCTCGTCTTCCCCGACAATCCTTTCCTAAGCTTGCCCATCACCACTGCCCCGGGCGTGGACACCCTGGAAACGCCCGTTGACCCTTTGATTTTTGATTTTACCGTGCCGGCCCCACCCGCCAGTGCGTTCGGAACGGTTTCTTTACAAATCGATTTGAATGGCGCTGATGCAGAATCGCCGACGGAATTTTTCGACATTTTGG
>CAZJYF010000132.1:0-9133 GCA_964549665.1 uncultured Saprospiraceae bacterium | reverse complement strand
AGGCAGGATGACAGTAGCGTAGGTATTGGCGGCAATGACCGGATGATAGGCTTCTGTTGGGTTTTGATTGTTCAACGCTGTTTTTTATGCACGTTACGTGATGCAATAAAATTAACTTTGGGACGGTAATTGGGAGGAGTGTGTTTGTCACAAAAAATGGTCCGACAGTCATTCATCCAAATAACCAATGACAATCATTGGCCAATGGCAAATTAATTCACTCGACACTCGCCTTTACCTTGGTTAAAATATCCTCCACTCTCGGCAAAATAACCAGTTCAATTCTTCGATTTTGGGCTTTGCCCTCTTCGGTTTCGTTGGAGGTTTTGGGAGCAAATTCCCCTTTTCCGGCTGCCAAAACCTGGTTGGGACTCAATTCAAATTCTTTGGTTAACAAGCGAACTACCGAAGCGGCGCGCAAAACACTCAAGTCCCAATTATCTTGTATTCCCCTGCCACGTTTTGGCGGCTTGTTGTCGGTATGCCCTTCTACGCGGATAAGCACCTCCGGATGGCGTGACAAAACCTCCGCCAATTTTCTCAAGACTTCGATTCCTTTAGTTCGCACCCGGGTGCTGCCCGTGCGAAACAGCAGGCTTTCGTACAGGGTAATGTGGACCTTCCGTTCTTTCATTCCGGCAGACCAAAAAGTAGAGGTGGAGTCGAAAGACTGTAAAACGGCTTCTAATTTCATGTGAATTTTCTCCATCGCTCGTTCACGCTCTTCGATTTGTCCCTTCAGGTCTTTGAGAATTTTCTCTTTCGCAGCTACTTCAACTGCCTTTTGTTGAAGAGCTTTATCTGATGATTGTTGCAGGGATAGAATTTGGTTGTTGAGGCTTTCGATTTCGTCTTCCAGGTTGACGACGCGTTGTTCCAACTTTTGACGCATCGCCTCCAAGGTGTTGTTTTCACCCTTTTTTTCCGCGAGTTGCAATTTCAGGTCATTCAGTTGGTAATCTGCCAACTCCAATTGATTCGCAAAGACGGCGCTCAAGCTGTCCTGTTCGTGTTTCAAATGAGTGGTTTCCGCCAGGAATTTCTTGTTACTCACACAGGCGGTTAGAAAAAAAACGCCAGCCAAAATCATGGCTGGGATGGGGGAATAGTTCATCATCAAGTATAGATTTCTGAGTTGGAGAGTTGGAAAGTTCGGCGTTCGGTCTTCAAAATGTTGGGAACGCCGAACGCCGAATCAAGAACTTCTTTGTTAGCGAAGGCGGAAACTCGAAGCCCCCAATAGCCCAATATCGGTGTACACGGCGACCCGGTAAAAACCCGTTCTCAATTTTTCTTCCAGGTCATAAGAAAAGGATAGCCTTTGGTTGGCTTCAATATTGATTTCTTTCGATTTCACAGCTTGTATGTCCATGTTTTGTCCGTTCACACTTACCTGAACTTCGATGGGGCTGGAATTCTTTATCGGGGTTCCTTTATCATCCGTAATGACCATGTAAAGCGGCCGAATCCCCTGATACTTTGGAGGAACATCTGTCAAATCGAAACTGACAAGAATTCTCTTCGCCTGTTTTGATTTGGCCGTAGCCCTGGATTTGCGCTTTTCCACCTCTACACGGAAAGCACCGGCTTTAAAGTTCATCAGGGTCAGGCGTTTGAGTTCTTCCTGGATGGTTTTATTCAGATTTGCCAACTCTTCGTTTTCTTTATTTGCTTTGCCCAGGTCTTTAGTCAATTTCCCGGTCACCACCCGCAAGGAATCATTTTCGGACTGTAGATTTTGAATCGAATGTTCCAATTCATCTTTCACGCCCAAAAGCTGCTCTATTTCTCCCCGAAGGCTTGTTATTTCGCTGGCCGATTGCTTTTTGATTTTGCGAATAGCGGCTTTTTTTACTTTAATGGCGTGTTGCGCATCAGCCACCGAACCTTTCAGCCCTTCGTTTTCTTCCGCCAAAGAAGAATAGGCAATTTCAAGGCTATCCACTTCCTGTTCCAAGTGGCTTTTTAATTCGGAAATATCGCCGAGTTCTCCCTCAAGCTGTTCATTTTTTTGGGTCAATTCATTCTTTTGATTCTTCAATCCCATACCCCACCAAGCAACCAATATCAGTAGAATAACCAGAACAATAGCGAAAATTTGAAATAGTTGTTTCCCTTTCATGTCAATTGGATTTTTGTAAGGAACGAGAAAAAAATAAATAAACGCTACTTCAGGGGTAGTTCATTGTGCTCTTCGTTTTTTTTCTTGAAAACAGGAGTTATGTAGATTTAATAACTGCTTTCAAGGAGAAAACTAAGACCCAAAAGGAACAGCCATGCGGAAGTAGGTATTTTTTTCTCCTCCCTAAGAAATAGGTTTTTAGCTCATAAGTAAACGTCTCAAAATCTGATAGAACGAATACTAAATTTGCTCAAAAGTAAGCAAGTAAACTTTTGGGAAAAAGAAATTACGGGTTTTAATGCTTCCCGGGAGAAAAAAATTCAATATTTCCAAAGTCTAACTGCTTTCTGTAGTAACTGTACAAAGGATTGTAAAAAAAAAGTGACCGGAATCGACCGGTCACCTTCAATAAACGCTTTAAAGCGATTTTCAGCGCTTAAGAGCATTTTAAAACCCACATATGTTGCAATTTAGATTCGTAGATGTAAGACTTCGAGACAAAAGGCTTTTGGAACTCAAAAAATCTTTCACCTTTTGTCTTTCATCTGAAAATCTAAGTTCTTCATTTTCCAATAAAAATGCGTTTCGTATCAATTCTTCCTTCGTTTTCTACGCTTATCAAATAGTTCCCGGAAGGCAAACTCGACAAATGAAGGTTCAATTGGTCACCAGACCGAACCCCGTCGAGTTCTTTTTGCAAGAAAATCCTTCCAAACAAGTTCGAGACGGTGACGTGGGTCCTTGTCGTTGTCTGAAAGTCAAAACGGACGTTCACCTCTCCTGAACTGACGGTCGGATAAACCATTGTTTCCAGCCCTCTATCGAATTTTCCTGTCCGGTCTTTTTGGAAGGCTTGCACCTCTTGTTCCGGTTCAAACAACCGGGCGTCAGCTTTTTCCGGGTCCGGTGATTGCAAGGAGTTGCCTCCACCGATGATGGTCAATATCGCCGTGTTGGAATATTCTACCGCGCCGTTCTCGCAAAATACGGCTGCCCGGATGAGGATTGCCTTGTTCACCACGGTTTGGGTGGGTGGCGTTTCATACACTTCAGTGGTGGCTCCCGGAATGTCAATCCAACCGGTGAATATCGTCTTGAATTGCCACTGCAAACCGCTGCCTGCCCAGTTGAACAGGAAAAAAGTGCTGCTTTCTCCCGAGTCGATAATTGCCGGATCTACCACCGCTTCTCCGCCTTCGCAAGGACTTGGGGCGATGACGAATAATTCGTTGGCTTCGCATCCATGGGCATCTTTCACGATGACGAAATATGCCCCCGGTTCCAACTCATAAACGCATTCCTCATCGGAGATAACCTGGTTGGAATTCAGGTCGAACCAGACAAAGGAATAGGGGGGCGTCCCCCCACTTGGTTCGGAACAGGCAAACGTTCCCTGTGGGTCGAAAGACAAATTGACCAACAAATCATCGGGTTGCCCGACTACGAAAGTCCTCGTCAGGCTGCATTGATTGGCGTCAAAGACCAGTATCGCGTATTCGCCTGCGCTGAGGTTGTCAAAAAAGGCGGTCAGACTATTGACCTCACTCGAATTGGAATTGCCGTCAGAACCAAAAACGATGGTGTATGGGGGCGTGCCACCAGATATCGTCAATTCAATTTTGCCATCTCCCAGCCCAAAGCAAGACACATCGGTCACTTCTCCGTTCACCTTCAAAGGATTCGGAACCGGAATGTGAATCCACAGCAAAACGTAGCAATGATTGGCATCTACCACGAGTACGAGGTACCAGCCGGGTGGAATATTCTCTGCACAAAGCGGATTGGCAATATTGGAAGCCGCTTCAAATGGAATGTCATTCGTAGCAGCTTGCCCGTCTACTGTGGGGTCCCCACCTATTGGAAAATCGACGGTCGGGTCGGTTGGCGAAGGTTGGGGGAATCGCCAGACAAAGACGTGGTAAGGTTCCGTTCCCCCTTCGATAAACAAGCAGCCACTCACTTGGTCATCGCATTGGCTGGAAGTGATTTCGAAATTGGCATCCAAGGGAGTGACAGGTTCGATGTGGACCCAAAGCAAGACGTAGCAATGGTTCTGATCTACCACGAGTACGAGATACCAACCGGGTGGAATATCTTCCGCGCAACGAACGTAGGGGTCGCTTGGCAGGGGTTCTACCCCAAATGGAATGTCGTCGGTGGGCAGTTGGTGGTTCACCGTTGGTTCGCTGTCTGTCGGGAAATCCACCACCGGTTCCACGGGCAAAATAGCGGGAAAACGCCAGACAAAGACTTTGTAAGGTTGCGTTCCGCCGTCCACTTTGAGGCAGCCATCGACTTGGGGTTCGCAGACACCGGATGTGATTTCAAAATTGGCTTCCAGGGGATTGGCAGGTTCAATATGGGCCCAAAGCAAGACGTAGCAATGGTTCTGATCTACCACCAAAACGAGGTACCAACCCGGTGGAATATCTTCCGCGCAACGAACGTAAGGATCACTTTGAGGGGGGTCTAAGCCAAATGGAATGTCATTGGTCGGTAGAAGGTCGTTCACCGTTGGGTCGCCGTCCGATGGGAAATCCACCACCGGTTCCACGGGCAAAATGCCGGGAAAGCGCCAGACAAAGACTTTGTAAGGTCGCGTACCTCCGTCCACTTTGAGGCAGCCATCGACTTGGGGGTCGCAGACACCGGACGTGATTTCAAAATTGGCTTCCAACGGATTGGCAGGTTCAATATGGACCCAAAGCAAGACGTAGCAATGGTTCTGATCTACCACCAGAACGAGGTACCAACCCGGTGGAATATCTTCCGCGCAACGGATGTAAGGTGCGCTTGGCAAAGGATCTACCGCAAAGGGAATGTCGTTGGTCGGCAGTTGGTCGTTCACCGTTGGGTCGCCGTCGGTTGGAAAATCCACCACCGGTTCCACGGGCAAAATGCCGGGAAAGCGCCAGACAAAGACTTTGTAAGGTCGCGTACCTCCGTCCACTTTGAGGCAGCCATCGACTTGGGGGTCGCAGACACCGGAAGTAATTTGAAAATCGGCTTCTAATTCGGGCGGCTGGTGAATGACTATTGTTTCAGAAACCGTGCAGCCATTCCCATCGGTGGTATTTACGGTATAAGTTCCCGCTTTCAGATGCTCAAAACATCCCGTTTTTCCAACAATAATCTGCGGAGGCGTGGTGGAGGGTACCAGGCTTGTGGAGTAGGGGGGAGTGCCGCCGCTTGCCTCGAAGCAAATCGAGCCGTCATCACCACCAAAGCAACTGACATCTGTACCGGAAAGCGAAATGGAAACCGCCGGTTTGGCTTTCACCACCACTTTCTTCCAAACGTAGCACAAATTGAAATCAACTACGAGGACGAAATAGATCCCATCTGCCAAGTTGGACGCGCACAAAGCCGTGTCGGAAGTTGCCGGGTCATACGGAAAACCCGCTGCAGGATTCAAACCGTCGAAACTGGTCAAAGTGCCCCTCTGACTATCTGAAACTTGCGGCGGCAATGCCACAAAGATCCAAATGAAATAAGGGGCGGTCCCCCCACTCACAAAAGCGCAACCACTTGGCTGCCCTCCACACACTGGGTATGCCAACAGAATGTTGAGGTTTAGTTCTGGGGGTTGTTCGACTTCAAAGCAAGCCGTACCAAAACAGTTTCCGGTTGGAGAAGTAACCGAAACGCAATAGGTGCCTGCGACGAGGTCCTCGATGTCTTCGGTGTTGGCGACAAAGCCGTCAGGGCCTTCCCAGTGGAATGCTAGAATGTTTCCATTTGGTGTAATCGAAATATCGTCCGTCACATGCAGGTCAATGGCGCCGTCGCTTCCACCGAAACAGCTCACATTCGCAATGTCTGCTTCCAGAAAAAAATCGATCACGGGTACTGAAAAATCCAAGCTTTCTACGCAGTTTTGACTATCGGTCACGGTGACGGAATAAGCACCGGGCGCCAAATTGGTGAAGCAAAGGTCTAGGGTTTCAATTCCTGGACCATCCCCCCCACTGAAGGCGATAGTATAGGGAGGGGTGCCCCCACTGATTTGAATGCAAGCGGTTGCCCCATCGCAACTGTGATTCAAACTCGTCAGAGCCACTTCCAAATCACAAAGAATGCGGACAGGGTCTTTCTGTATGACTTGTGCCTCTCCAGGAGGAGCCATTCCAAACAGGAAAAAACTTATCAAAACACTTAATAAATAAACCTGACGGTTGAGGAAAGTATCGGTTTTTGAAATAGCGGTGTTATTAAAATCATTCATGATTAATACTTTTTGGTGAATAATTCGCCGTGCGGTTTTTCAAGCCCCGACCGTTTTAAAACCAAGCATAGAAACGGGGTTGAAAGATCGCCGTGGTAATAGGATTCAGCTAGCTGAGTTACCGTTCAAAAGTCGGTTGGAATAGGAGCATCTACAAATGAAGCTTGGAAGAAACGTAGGTTTCAAGCGTAGGAGTTAAAAAGTAAAAAAGGAAGGATTATTGCAGAAAAATACCTAATTTGAATTGAATACTAATTAAAAGAAAATTAATTTTATTTTCATAAAGTATTTCATTACCTCGATTTGAAATGATTTTCTTTAATAACTATGGATTTCCAATTGTCCCTTTTTTGAAAAATATATATTTGAAAACGTAGATGTCCAATTGATAAAATGAAAGGTATCCTGAAAAGGGATCTTAAAAGAATGTCCCCAAATGGTAGTTCTCGATTTTTTGTTCACTGTTCGGCCCTTAGCCGAATCTCAATTGTGAAGTAGGCAGTAGTTTATTTTGGCAAATTCATTGGTTTTTCTCATTAATTTAATACCTTCCTCGCGCCTTTCTGAATTGAACCTCATCTGACTTTTCGATTATCAAAATTAATCGTTTTTGTTAAATACCACTAAACGAAAAACTGGCCAGCGAGACTGACCGACCATCCAATTTATTATGAACCTTCATGCGATTGATATCTTCATCATTCTCCTCTATATAGCCGCCACAATCGGTATCGGCTTTTGGATTTCCAAAAAAGCTTCTAAAAATATAAAGAACTACTTCCTCGGAGGTAATGAAATCAAATGGTACATGCTGGGGCTGTCCAACGCATCCGGGATGTTCGACATCAGTGGAACGATGTGGATGGTGACCCTGCTATTTATCTATGGGCTAAAAAGCGTGTGGATCCCGTGGCTGTGGCCCGTTTTCAATCAAATTTTCCTGATGATATTCCTGTCCCTTTGGCTACGCCGGTCCGGAGTGATGACGGGAGCCGAATGGATTAAATTCCGTTTCGGGGAAGGGAGGGGTTCCAATTTGTCTCATTTAATCGTGGTCATTTTCGCCATCGTGGTGGTGATTACTTATGTGGCTTACGGTTTCATCGGCATTGGCAAATTCGCGACTGTTTTCCTTCCATGGGAATTGTCGGCAGACCCTGGGACGAATGAAATTTTGTACGGCTTGATTTTTACCGGATTGACCACTCTTTATGTCATCAAAGGAGGTATGTTCAGCGTCGTTTTTACGGAGGTTTTGCAATATGCCATCATGACGGTTGCAAGTGTAGCTATCGGTATCATCGCCATGCTTCGGGTTTCGCCGGAAACCCTAGCCAAATTTGTTCCCCGCGGGTGGGATAATCTTTTTTTCGGATGGAAATTGGACCTCGACTGGTCGGGCATAATGGAAGCCGCCAATACGAAAATTGCGGAGGATGGCTGGGAGTTATTTACTATTTTTTTTATGATGGTCTTACTAAAAGGGCTTTTGCAAAGTCTTGCCGGCCCCGCCCCCAACTACGATATGCAAAGAGTTCTGTCCACGCGCAACCCCAAGGAGGCAGCTAAAATGAGCGGCTTTGTAAATGTGGTTCTTTTGTTTCCCCGTTACATGCTGCTCACCGGTTTGACCATCCTCGCTCTGGTGTTTTTCAGCGATGAACTCAACTCGATGGGCGCTGCTGTCGATTTTGAGCAGATCCTTCCTTTCGCCATCAAAAATTTCGTTCCCGTGGGGTTGATGGGATTACTCATTGCCGGCTTGCTGGCCGCTTTCATGTCTTCTTTTGCCGCCGCCGTGAATGCGGCTCCGGCCTACTTGGTCAATGATATCTACAAGCGATACATCAATGCTCATGCCTCCGATAAACAATACGTCCGGATGAGTTATCTCTGCTCTTTAGGCGTGGTGATACTCGGCACATTGTTCGGCTTTTTTCTCGATTCCCTGAATGAAGTAATCGATTGGTTGGTGGCAGCGCTTTACGGAGGATACACGGCTGCTAATTTACTGAAATGGTACTGGTGGCGATTCAATGGGTACGGCTACTTCTGGGGAATGGCGGGAGGCATTGCCGCGGCGATGATTTTGCCTTACGCCTTGCCGGATTTTACGGCTCTCGAAGCCTTTCCCATCAACCTGGCGATTTCCCTGGCCGGCTGTTTTCTGGGTAGTCTATTGACCCCGCCCGATGAGGAAGAAGTTTTGAAGAATTTCTATTTAAAAACCCGCCCGTGGGGATTTTGGAAACCCATTCACGAAAAAGTAAGGGCTGAAAATCCAAAAGTTGAACAAAATAAAAACTTTGGAAGGGATATGTTCAACGTAGTTATTGGCATCATTTGGCAAACAGCGATCACCGCTTCCCCCATTTTTATGGTCATTAAACATTGGGATAAGCTTCTCATCAGCTTGAGTATAGTGGCAATATGTTCTCTTATTTTGAAATGGAATTGGCTTGACAAATTGGAAGACTATCCCAAGGATTTGGATACAGCAACCTGATGGTTTCGGTTCAATTAGAATGTCAGAATGGAATATTATAAATTATTTATCACTGTTTAAATGTCCGATTTTCATAAAAAAGTAAAAAAGCTTTTCAGAAAACAAGAGAAGCTTCTTACCCGAAAGAACATTGCCCTGACAGGGGGAAACGGCATTTTCAATCGTTGGAAATTCCCCATCCTCACCGCAAGCCATACCCCTCTTTTTTGGCGGTATGATTTGGATGAAAAAAGCAATCCCCTCCTCCTCGAGCGGCAGGGTGTGAATGCCACCTTCAATT
>CAZJYF010000131.1:0-9162 GCA_964549665.1 uncultured Saprospiraceae bacterium | reverse complement strand
ATCCCCCTCTATTGCACCATAGTGGTATCGCAATTCTTTTGCCACCTCCACAATCAGGTCGGTAAACTCAAATTTAAGCGCTTTCCGAATAATCCTTTCCGCCAAGGGACGGGCTGTTTTTCTCGCCCCCCTTCCAATCAAAATCTTCAAAGCGGCAAAGTCCTTATAGCAGGAATAATAGGCTTTTTGCAGTTTGTTGAAGCCGGGTTGATGGACATCTATAAAGAAAAGGGTGTTGTGCAATCGTTGGCGAAGCCTCCTTTTCAATCGCGTAAAATTGAGTTGCTTATGGTCATTATCGGCATAAAAAAAATCAGCAGCGGTTTCATCATCCGTCAATCGACCTTCTGCTATTCCGTGGTAAAGCTTTTGCAAATTGCTCGAATAATTCGTTGAACTGCCTATTATTTCAATCCGCTTCACCTTATTCCGGGAGACAACTTCTATCAATTGTTTCAAATCTTCCATCGATTCCTGCTGTTTTTATAAAATTTTCCGGTTCGAATCAAATTTATTAGCCTTTAAAATTAGTCAATTCTTTGTGAGATTGGAAATTATAATCTATTTTTTATTAACTATTTATACATTTCATTTTAAATTATTAACACAAAAATTCTGTGCGCAAAACCCCCAATTCTGTGAGGCTTGAAACTCCCTTAGGCATTGCTTTTGATTATACCTCCAAAGTATTCCCCCATACGTTGAAAAAACTATGGCAGACATCATCGAAATCCTGCCTTTTCAATTCACCATCTTCCCCACAATTTTTCCCATGTAAAACGACCGGATACCCGTTCGAAAGTTCCCCCTTTGCACTCCATAAAATGGTTCTTCACTAAAAACACGGCACTAAACCGTAGTCCTAAAACGACTATGAATTATATCACCACCAAAATTAGTATTAATGAAAATTAGTAGAATCAAACACTCAGCAAAAGAGCCGAAATTTAACGCTTTTGCACTTTCTCACGACGAACAAAAGCAGATCAAAGGAGGCATTGTGGTTAATGATGACCAAGCAGTTTAAGATTGGACATCTTCATCACTCCCCCCCACCTTTTTTCCCCTCCTTACTACCCCCACACAACAAATTGGAGTCCAAAATCACAAGACTTCTCAAAATTTTAAAACAAAAAAAGTAAGTAAACTATTCGAAGCAACCTGAGCAAATAAAATAGTTGCGTTCCAAATTTGGCGCTTTTCAATCCTATCTTTTTAATTAAATAATTGATAATCAATTATTTAAAATGCATTTCTTATGCTTTTTCCTATCCTTACCTCGTTTTTTATTTCCCTTTTTGAAATCACACCGCATTAATCCATCCATTATCTTTGTTCCATCAATCTGATAAAAAACCATTTAGTTCTTATTCTTAAAATTATATCAACGCTTCGGGAAACACCGATTTGAGAGGACAATTCTGATGCCACTTAAATTTTCAAATTCGCTCCGAGAAGGCAAAAAGAGTTTAATAATTGGTGCTTCCAAAACAAATTCAAAAACGGCCCGAGAAGGCACTTAAATCGAGAGGATATCCTTGATGCCTGCCAGCACCCACCTTTTCCATGTTGCGCAGGCATCAGGGATAAATTTAAAAAGAAATATTATTAACCGCACCAATATTCAAATTTCGTTCCGAGAAGGTTAATGATTAATGATATGCATTAATTATTCCTCACCGAGAAACACTTCGTGTTTTTTGGAAGGCATCAGGGTTCCCACACCACCTTGGTGCCTTTTTTTATTTTACTTAACACGCGAAATTTTCTTTTCCGGCCTTTGGTGTTTGAAATAAAACAGCAAAGGCCTTTTTTATTAAATAAAATAAATTGGGAGAGAAAAACAAAGCTTTCAGAAATGAAAAATGGAAAGAGAAGAAGGTGGCAATTGAGGAGCGAAAAAAGAAGCGGCCCCTTTATTTCATTGTTTAAACATGAATGAAATTATGCAAAAACTAGTGAGAGTAAATAAGGGGCTGCTCTTTAATTTTACGCCTATTTCTTTAAACCTTAGGAAATACGAATAAGTGAGGTAAAACGCTGCTTAACGCTCAAAAAAAAATCAGATACTAACAGTTGCTTTCGACAAAATACATATCGACTTCTCCTTTATTTTTAGCAAGAATTTTTCCCCGGTGCGTGCATCGAAAAATCTTTTTTACCAATTTGAATGTGCTTTGGGAAATATTAACTTTTCCAGTCTCTCCGCTTTCTTCCATTCTTGCGGCCATATTGACGGTATCCCCCCAAATATCGTAGGCGAACTTTTTACTCCCGACGATACCTGCGACAACCGGGCCAGTGTGAATACCTATGCGGGTTTCAAAACCCGGCAAGCCCTGTGCCTGTTGCCTTTTCCCAAAAGAATCCATAAAAACCTGCATTTCCAAAGCAGCCTTCACAACATTTTCAGGATGCGTTTCATTTGGAGTAGGCAAGCCTCCGGCGCACATGTAGGAATCGCCGATCGTCTTGATTTTTTCGATGCCGCAGCGGGAAACGATGTCGTCAAAAGCCCGAAAACATTCGTCTAATTTGGCTACGAGTTCTTCCGGGGGCATTTGTTCCGTAATCTTTGTGAACGATTTAAAATCCGTAAATAATACAGTCACCGAATCAAAGCGCTTGGCTTTCGCCTTTCCATGTTGCTTCAATTCTTCGGCCGTTGCCACGGGAAGGATATTCAATAATAATTCCTCTGAGCGCTGCCGTTCCAACCCGATTATTTTGTTTTTTTCTTCCAGTTCCCGGTTTGCCTTCGTTTTGATTCGATTGCGATTGTAAAGCAACACCGCCAATAGAATAAGTGCCATAGCCCCTCCCACTAAGGAGTTTCGAAGGGTGTTTGCCTGCTTTAAAGCGGCATCCTGAAGTTTTAACTCTTGTTGCTGCCTGTCTATTTCAAATTGCTTTTTCCGGTCGCCGTACAAAGCTTCCCTCCGGGCATTCGTCCTGAGACGACGCTCGTTAAACCGATTGTAGCGCCACTCATCGTATTGCTTCCGATACTGATAGGCTGTTTGGTATTTCCCGGTGGCGTAGTAAATCCGCGCGAGGTCCTTCAATCCGTTTTGAATGAATTTTTTGTCATTAATTTCCCTAGCTATGTCCAAATAACGTTGGGTTAGGAGTAGGGCAGCTTCGAATTTATTTTGCCTTCGACGAATGTCGGCCATTCCATTATAGACTTCCATAATTCCCGCCTTGTCTCCCAATTTTTCCCTAATAATGAAGGACTTGTTCAACCAATCAAGCCCTTCATTCCAATGTTGATTTGCCTTGGCATCTCGCCCCGTTTTCTTGAAAAAACTTCCAAAATTTTTGTGGAGATAACCCAGGTTGTTATAAATCTCTCCTTCCCCGTTATTATCTTCCAATTGAAGCCTGATAGACAAAGCCTGCCCGTAAAATTTCAACGCCTCTCTGAAAAAAGGGAGTGCCTGTTCGTACTTTTTCTTTTTGTAATTATCCTCGCCCACAGCATCTTTCAAATTGGCGAGATTATTCAGCACCGAGGCCGATTCCCAATTATTTCCCAAACGGCGATGCAGGGAAAGCGCTTTTTCATAAGCCGCCGAAGCCTCTTCAAAACGTTCTAGTTCGGTTTTGATATTGCCCATCACATTGTAGGCATTGGCGATGCCGAGGCTGTCTTGCTTTTGTTCGGCTGCTTGCAGGTAGCGGAGTATAAAATCGAGGGCTTCGGGATAATTGCCCATAGCATCGTGCAGAATGCCGATGTTGTAATAAGACCGCAGCATGCGGACCGTATCTTCCGTTTCCTCCCTAATCCGCAGAGATTTCTGATAATTGTCCAAAGCCGCCACATAGTCCCCCAAATTTTCCCGGACGTTGCCAATGTTGTTGTACAAAGAGGCGACTCCTTTCCGGTCGCCGAGTCGCCGTCGGATGGTAAGCGCTTTTTGAAAAAATTGGATGGCCAATTCTCTGTTGCCGTGAATATCTTCGACCACCCCACGGTAATTGTTCGCACTGCCCGCACCTTTTTTGAAACCAAGGCGATTGGCAAGAATAAGTGCGGAATCGAGGTAAAATCTCGCCAATTCCGGGTTCTCCATTTTTAGTTCCCAGGCTAGTTCGTTGAGCAAAATGACTTTATTACTGTCCTCTTTTGTGGTGGGCAACTGATGCGAAAGACTATCGATGAGGGAACTTTGGGCGCATAAAAAAAAAGGGGAAAGCATGTAAAAGGCAATCGCTTTCAAATTCTGTTTTAGTCGCCTAATTTTTTTTTCTTTTAAATTCAAAATAATGTTTCAATGGTAGGTAAAAAATTATTAACCATAAAATGGAAAAACTTCCAGACAACTTAAATCTCCTGTATTGGATTTGCCATTCAAAACCTATTTATTTCTTCCTCTCCGAAAGGATTGACCATTTAAAAAGACATTTTTTGGATTACAGCGAAGGCAATATAGTTCATAAAAACCAGTTTATGAAAATAGCTCATTTTGACAAAAGCATATCTCAAAATTCACCATCATAACCTGACCATTACTCAAAGCTTTTATTGTTCAAAATTTGGGTTGAGAACCTCAATTTTAAGACAAGACGCGTTTTCAATCCAAGCTATCTAAATTCAAAAATAATGACAAAGCTACTGAGTTGTGTGATGGTTCTCACCAGTGTTTTTCTTCCAAAACTGCAGGCAGATTGTACCAAAGGAAATTGTTTTGACGGCTACGGAACCTTTATCTATCCAAGTGGTGCAAAATACATCGGCGAATTCAAAGAAGGGCGGGTTGAGGGCAAAGGCATCCTCTATTTTAGCAATGGGAACGAATACATCGGCAATTGGAAGAACAACTATCGGCAGGGAAAAGGTAGATTCCTTTTCATCGAAGGGCACCAATACTTGGGTCAGTTCAAAAAAAATAAATTTGAAGGAGAGGGAACCATGTGGTATGCGAATGGTGACCGTTATGAAGGCTTTTGGCACAACAACAGACCAAATGGTTTTGGCATTTACTTTTTCAAAGCAGGCGACCACTACGAAGGGTATTTTCGCTCCGGCAAATTCGAAGGCAAGGGGACGATGTTTTATAACGACGGCACTAAATTTAGCGGCACATGGAAAGACAGCAAAAAAAACGGGACGGGCAGGCTTTTTCTTCTCTCCGGTGAAGTTATTCGCGGCGAATGGGCATTTGGAAACCACCTCGAAGACGCAGAAAACACACCCCCACCGGAAGTTTCTTCCACAAGAGAAACCGCCCCAATCCCTGAAGACATGGCATCTTCTTTGCGAAACTGCAACCTCGTCTTTTGCGCCGATGGCGTAGGCACGTTTATGTACAGTGACGGTTCCCGCTACATCGGCGATTTTAAAGATGGGCATCCGCAAGGGCAGGCGGCGGTTTTTTACACCAACGGAGACCGCTACGAAGGGGCTTGGGAAGGTCATGCCCCGCATGGCGAGGGTATCCTTTATTTTGCCAACGGAAGGGTCTTGGGTGCCAATTGGGTGCACGGCAAAGCCATCAGCCAACTTCCGCCCTCCGACCCGCCCTTTTCCAAAAACCTCGTCTCCGTTGACCACAATAATGCCGTCAAAGTTTGGGCGCTTGTCGTTGGCATTGCGCGTTACAACCATATGCCTTCGCTTCGCTATACCGACGACGATGCGTACCTTTTTTACTCCTTCCTGAAAAGCCCCGAAGGGGGCGCCTTGCCCGATGAACAAATAAAATTGCTGATTGACGAGGAGGCTTCCCGCGAAAATATTTTGGACGGCATGCGGCAGGTTCTTCTCAAAGCCGACGAAAACGATGTGGTGCTATTTTATTACTCCGGGCATGGTCTGGAGGGCGCTTTTGTCCCTGTGGATTTCGATGGCTTCAACAACCGCCTCCAATTTGATGAAATAAAACATATCATGGCAGAAAGCAAAGCCAAGCACAAACTCCTCCTCGGAGATGCCTGCTATTCAGGCGGTCTGCTAGCTTTTGAGAACGACGATGGACTCGCCGCAAAATCTTCCGTGGAAGAATCTTTGCAGAAATACTACACCGCCATTGAAAATTCGGAAGGAGGCATGGCCTTGATGATGTCTTCGAACAGCGAAGAGGTATCCTTGGAAGACGGCAACCTACGGTCGGGGATTTTCAGTTATTTTCTCATTCAGGGCTTAAAGGGGAAGGCAGATATTGACGGCGATAAAATAATTACGATCAAAGAGTTATTCAATTACGTCAACAAAAAAGTGCGCGCCTACACGGCAGATGCGCAAAAACCAACCCTTACGGGAACATTCGACGAGAAGATGCCGGTTGGGGTGTTGCGGGAATAAAAAAGTGGGGGTTGATCAAATTGGGTGGGAATCACCCTTCAATTGCGCCGCCCTTTAGGGCGGTGAACAAGTTAGAACAGGACATTGACTTTAGTCGTCTTTCCTTCCTATTTCTTGCCCGGGCAATGATTGGCAAAAGCCCAAACAATCTCTCAAACTCATGCGTAAATACCTGATTTTAAGTCATTTGAAAAAATGGGTTACTTACCCCGCAAGGTATTTAACTCCCTTTCTGCTAAAATATGGGGGTCTAAAAAAATCTCGTATTTCAAATCAATATTATAGCAAATGCTCAATATCTCCTCTTCGAATTTCCAATCTCCTTTCCTTCGGGTGATGATGAGAATATCATAATCAGAGTTCATCTGCTGGGAATTGGAGACTCGGGAACCGAATAATATGACATCGAGAATCTCTCCCTGCCCCAAATGCTTATTCAATTGTTTTTTTAAATCTTTTAAAATTTGAACATTGTAATTCATCTCCACCTTTTTTAGGAATAAAAGTAATCGTTCTTTTTCTTCTATCAAATGGTTTTTTAAATCTAAAGACGAGCATTTTCTAACAGGATTATAAAGTATTTGGAACAGTCCGGGTTTGAGTTTTTCTGTTTTGGAAAAATAAGGAGCTTTTCCCTAACTTGCCTCACGATAAGGAACCTATTTGAAAAGGTGAAACCAAAAGACCTATTTTTGTCAGGTTAGACGGCGGCACCAATTTAAAACACCCAAGAAGCAGGATGCCTGCTATCCAATAACTTTTGCAAAAAATTAGATATCGAAAACCCAACAAAATATAAACTTCACGTGGATAAAAACGCGCTCCTTGCAACGGCCAAATCCGTCCTGGAAAAAAACTGGACTGGCACCTTCACCAAACCAGCCCCAAACCTTTACCCACATCAGTGGAATTGGGATGCCGGCTTCATTGCCATCGGCTGTGCCCATTTTGAAATTGGCAGGGCGGAGATAGAATTGCGCCATCTGTTCCAGGGACAGTGGGAGAATGGCATGTTGCCGCATATCATTTTCGGCAAAGAAAAAGGGGCTAGCTACTTCCCCGGACCCGATTTTTGGCAGTGCTGGAACAATCCCCACTCTCCGAAAAAACCGGCAACTTCTGGCATTACCCAACCCCCCGTTTTCGGCTTTGTCCTTTGGCGCATTTACGAAATTGCCGAAGACAAGGAACGTGCGAAGTGGCTTTTGCGCGAATTATTTCCCAAAGTAATTGCCCTTCATCGCTATTTGTATGAAAATCGAGATCCCCTGGAGGAAGGTCTCTGCTACATTCAGCACCCCTGGGAATCCGGCACCGACAACTCCCCCTCCTGGGATAAGGTTCTGGAACGTATCGAGATTGACAAAATTGAAATCCCCCTTTACGAACGGCAGGATTTGCAAAATCCTACTGCTGCCCGACACCGGCCAACAGATGCCGATTACGACCGCTACGTCCATTTGGTGGACATTTTCAGGAAGAACAACTACGACGATGCAGCCATTTTTGAGCAATCTCCCTTTCTCGTTCAAGACCCTCTTTTTAACGCCATTCTCTCCTGGTCCAATGAATGCTTGATTAAAATCGGGGAAATTCTTGAAGAAAATGTTTCCGAGATAATCGGGTGGAATGAATTGACCACTTACAGCATGAACGAGAAACTCTGGGACGAAGAATTTGGCATCTACAATGCCTGGGATTTGAAAGCCAACGAATTGATACCTCTGGAAACTTCTTCCGGTTTGATACCCCTTGTGGCAGGTATTCCGACCCAGGACCAAGCTGAAAAAATGTTCCAATTACTTAAAAGTCAAGCCTTTAGCGGCTCTTCCGAAGCACCAGCTTATCTCTGTCCTTCTTATAGTTTGCTGACGGATGATATAGACTATCAAAAATATTGGCGGGGACCCGTGTGGATCAATATGAACTGGATGCTGTATTTGGGACTCAAACGCTACGGCTTCGGAAAAGCTGCCAAACAGCTCAAAACTGAAAGCTTGGAGTTGCTTTCGAAAAATGGTTTTTTTGAATATTTCGACCCGAGAAAGTCCGTCGGAAAAGACGCAGGGTATGGGGCTAACCAATTCTCCTGGTCGGCGGCTTTGTGCATCGATTTTTTGAAGGGGTAGGTTATTGTGAGGAGCTATAATTTCGAAAGAAGCCGGGCAAAAATTTCGTCCTCGTTTTCCCTAAATGCTGACCTCAATTATCCATTAAAGCTGATATTGTTTCCTCCAAATTTACTTCCATGTGCCTGGAGTCATAATTATAATGTATAACCCTGTCTTTCCCAATCACATAGTAGGTGGGAAGGGACATCCCATTGTATAACAAAGTAATCTTTCCTTTTCTTTTATTTTCTCCCCCTTCGTATATTTCCGGCCAGATAATATGCTCTTTTTGGAGGAATTTTATCAATTTTTCGGGGGTTTTATCCAGTGAGATACTTACTATTTGAAAATCATCCCTCTCTTTGTATTTTTCGAATATCCTTTTCATCATGGGTATATCTTCGCGACAGGGAGAACACCATGTTGCCCAGAATTCCAGCAAAAAAACTTTGCGCGGCTTTTCGGTAAGACAAACTTCTTCATTGTTGATGTCCGTTGCACAGAAAGGGGGTGCCAATTGTCCGACTTGTAATTTATCAATTTGATCTAAAAACGACTTGGCTTGCAATAATCTTTTTGGAAGGCTATCCTCAGTAAAATTGGATTCTTGATATACAACCTTGGAAAAATACTTTTTGGCATTTTCTTTATCTTCAGTATAAAAATAGTATTGGCCAATTTGAAACCAAACCATAATTTTGTTAAGAGGACTAATGTTTGATTGTGTAATAGCATCTAACC
>CAZJYF010000130.1:0-9169 GCA_964549665.1 uncultured Saprospiraceae bacterium | reverse complement strand
ACGTCCTGTGTCAGGCTCACCGTGGTGCCGTTCGGACCGGAAAGGCGCAGGTCGTCTATGTTGCCACCAAAGTCGAAGGTCGCAGTACCCAGGGTATGGTACTTCCCCCCTGTGTTCTTGAACAAACCCGTACCCGTCAAATGACCGTTACTTTGCAAATCCATATCGTCGGGCATCAATACGTCGCCACCCGTCTTGCTCACATCCAAACGCAGCATCGGACCCGAGCCGCTGATGCTCTGGTCCAGTGAACCTGTCAGACTGACAAAGGCATTGGTGGAAGGATGCCACGAGGTGAGCGTCGTGGTCACATCGCCGTTGACTTTTATCTTCTTGGTGTTGCCGTTAAGGAAAAAGTTCGTCGTCCCATCTAAGGTTAGCGTGTTGAGTACCTGAACGTCCTGTGTCAGGCTCACCGTGGTGCCGTTCGGACCGGAAAGGCGCAGGTCGTAAACACTTGCAATGGTATTTGCCGTCACGTTGCCACTGAACACCACTAACCCAGTCCCTCCATCGAACGTGGCTGCCGCGGCCACGGTAAAGCCGGAGGAGACAGAGAGCGTACTCGCCCCCTGACTCACAACTCCAGAGTAAGCCACTGTAATATTGATACTTCGGATAGTTGCGTTGACGTCCAGCGTGCTATTGGCCACGGAGGTGGCGTCGAATACGACGTCGTCGATGCTTCCGGGAACGGTACCGCTGTCCCAGTTGGCGGCGTTGCTCCAGAGGTTGTCACCGCCGCCATTGGTCCAGGTGATGGTAGCACTAAACAGGCTTGTAACCGCCAGCAGGGCTGTGAGAATAAGTAAAAATCTTTTGTTCAGGTGTTCAAATGTTTTCATAATAAAATAATTTAAGGTTGATTAAACAGGATTTCCTATCCAGTGCATTCGCTGGGCGGACCGGATTGAGATTTTGAAATGATGAGATGGCACCGAAGGCTTTACCAAAAGGATATTTTCTTCGATGTGTTTTATTTGCCGATGTGAGATGAGACTGAAACTTAAGTTCTTTTGGAGAGCCTAGTTCGATGGGACAAAGGTGGGGATGGACATAGGAGAAAAATGGGACAAAGCGGTGGGTAAATTGGGACATTACGAAAAAACAGGGGTGAATTTTGAGACTGGAGGGGGGAAGAATAGGACATTTCCGGTCGACAGCTTATTTTAAGGAACCCTTTTTCCAAGGGGTCATGACCCCTTGGATACAATTGTCAGGATTAGGTCTACGGATGAAAAAAGAAACAAAAAAATCCAGGTTTATGAAGTTTAAAATCCCGAAGGGATGGAACATGAATAACTCCGGATGCAATCCGGGGAAAGAAAAGCGAAGCCCCAACCGCCAAGCGGTTGAACAAAACAAGTACCATGGGGACCTTTTCAATGCGCCCTAGCAGTACCTTGGGAATTGTCGGAATCAGGATTCACAGGATGAAAGGATTTTCAGGATGGAGCATCCTGCAAATCTTGATTCTGACAAAAAATGATTCACAGGAATTCCGATGGTGATTTGCCAAAGCGTTCTCGGAACAATTTAGAAAAATACCGCTCGTCTCTGAAAGAAACGGCCCAGGCGGCTGCTTTTACCCGTTTTACCTCCTGGGTCTCCAACAGGCGGCGGGCTTCCTGGAGGCGCACTTCCTGGATGTATTGTTTGGGCACAATACCGGTGAGGGCTTTTAGGCGCCGCAGCAGTTGGCGCCTGCTGACTTCTAGTAGGTCGGCGATCCAATCTACGGAGAGTTGGTCATTTTGGACTTCTCGAAGGATAAGGGCTTCGAGCTGTTCCAACCAGACGGCATCACCCTTTGTATGGGGAGCCTGTTCCTCGGGTGTTTCTGAGGGAAGTGGATTATTAGCGGACGCAAATTCGCTCCGTTGCCGGTAGTTGTCGAGTAGGTTGGCGATGCGCACCAGGAGTTCTTCTTCCTCAAACGGTTTCAAAATATAATCGTCCACGCCGATGCGCAAGGCCCTGAGTTTGTCCTGAATATCCGCCCGGGCGGTGAGGATGATGACGGGGATATGGCAGTAAGGCTCGTCGGATTTAAGCTTTTCCAGCAATTGGTAACCATCCATGACGGGCATCATGAGGTCGGAGATGATCAGTTGGCAGTTAGTTTGCTGAATACTGCCGACTGCCGACTGGGGCCTGAGCAATTCCATGGCCGCCCGTCCATTCTCGGCAGTCACGATATGGTAATGTGGCGAAAGGATGGTTTCCAGGTAATCGCGGAGAGCGGGATTGTCCTCGACGATTAGAAGGGTGGATTGTTCCTGTTCAGCAGTTTGTGTGGACGACTTAGACGTAGATTTTTTTTCAAATGAAGCCAAAACATTCTTTACCGAGTCATCCCCCTCTTTCCCTCCTGCACCTTCCACTAAATTGGATGACAAACCTTTGTTCCCTGCCGGTTCCCCTTCAATAACTTCCGGCAGCCTAACGGCAGCTTCCCTTTTTGGAAACTCAAAAAAGAATGCGCTACCCTGACCCAAGGTGCTTTCCACCCAGGTTTTTCCTTTGAACAGGAGGGCGTATTCCTCGATTAGAGCAAGCCCGATGCCGGTGCCCCCCTCCGCCGGTGCCCCGGGTCGATTGGTTTGGTAGAATCGGTCGAAGACATTCGGGACATCGTCGGGGTGGATGCCTTGTCCGGTGTCCATCACGGAAAGCAAAAACTTGCTGTCAAATTCCTGCAGGCGCAAGGTGACGGCACCTCCTTTTGGGGTGAATTTGAAGGCGTTGGACAGGAAGTTATTCACCACTTTTTCAAATTTATCCGTATCGAGCAGGATTGGCAAGGCTTCGGTCGCGTCATATTTAAATAAAAACTGAACTCCTTGCAACTGAGCATGTGCTTCAAAATGAGCAAAGTAGCGACGCAGCAGTGGGTAAAGAAGCACCGGTTTCTCTTGTATTTCCATACGCCCGGATTCCATTTTGCTCAGGTCGAGGATTTCGCTGATGAGGCGAAACAGGTCTTTCCCACTTTTTTGTGCTTTTTTAAGCAGGGTGCCATTGCGTTCGTCCAATTGGTTGCTATTCAAGACCGAACCGATAGGACCTAAAAGCAGGGTGAGCGGGGTGCGCAGTTCGTGGCTTATGTTGGCAAAGAAGCGGGATTTTACTTCATCCAAATGGCTCAATTTTTTAGCCTGTCGTTCCAATTTTTCTTTTTGTTGAAAAATGGTGTCTGTTCGTCGGTGTACTTCCTCTTCCAGCAGCCTCTTTTGTCGCTTGAGTTGTTTGGTGCGCGATTTAAAATAGATCGGACCACCAAACAGCAGGATCATTGCCATTAAAACCAAAAACCAGTTTTTCAAATAAAAGGGACGCAATACCGCAATTGGAATGCGGAGTTCATTATTGGACCATTTGCCGGAGGCATCCTGCCCTTTTACCCGCAAGGTGTAATTGCCATAGGGCAATCTGCCAAAGCGTAGGGTGCGTTCGCTTTGATAGTTCCATTCTTCGTCAATGCCTTCCGTCCGATACGCATATTGGTTCCTGTCCGCGTCTTGAAAGGAAAGCAGGGCGAATTCCAACCGAAAAAAACGATCGTCGGGATGTAAGACTATCTCGTTGGACTCAAGGATGTTTGCGGTTTTATCCATTAGACGACCCTTATTTCCATCGAATTGTTGAAAAGAAGTGATCGCCAGGGGAGGGTCGGAAGAGGATTCCGGCGATAAAAAATCGGAGGGGTCGAAAGCCGTGATGCCATTCAGCCCTCCAAAATAGATCTTGCCGGTTTCATCCTGATAATGAGAGATGCGGTTGAATTCGTTGTGGCTGATGCCGTCTTTGGTCAGGAAGGAGTTTGAGTTACCCGTTTTTTTATCGAACTGCATGATGCCGTAATCGCTGCTCAGCCATAGCTTTCCATAATCGTCTCCATAGACTGCATAGATTATATTGTTGGACAAGCCATCTTGTTGGGTGTATTGGACGGTGTGCCCGCTTTGAGGTTCCCATCGAATCAATCCACCACCGCTTGCCAGCCAAAAGATATCGGCTTTCCCTGCCTGACTTTTTTCTTTGTAAAAGTGGTAAATGATATTGTGTGGCAGATGAAATTTTCCTTTGCCCCCAGTCCAATAGCGCGCTTGAATTCCCAATTTTTCATCTGCCTGGAACAAACCAGCATTCGTGCCAATCCAAATTCTGCCTTTCTCATCTGCTTCGATGTGAAAGATATGTGCCCTTGCTAAATCTTCAAATTGATTGTAAGACTGGTAAGGCTTCAGTTGTCGGGTAGATAAATCGACCAAATACAATCCTTGTTCCGTGCCTATCCAAAGCCTGTTGTCTGGGCTGCGAAAGAAGGACCAAATTCTCTCAGGTAAGCGGATTGCTTCTTCTGCCTTTTTTGAACCATCCTTTTTTAAGAAAAATAACAACGATCGATAGCCTGCTACAATCGTTTCGTTGTCTAAAACCGACAAGGCAAAATGACCCCATTCCTCCAACATTCCCACCGACTTTGATTGTCCGGTTTCCGTATTAATAAGGTATAGCCCATTGACTTCATCATTGACATAAAGATGATTATCTAAAACCACCATTCCCCTCATATGATGGTTTTCCCTTCCCGAAGTCAAATAAGTGTCGAAGCGATTTTTCTGAAGATGTATAAGGTGAACTCCAAAATTGCCTCCTGACCAAATATCACCTTGCTTATCGGCTAAAATACTGCGGTTTCCTTCTAAGGCGTGGCTTGGAATAGTCGAATCTAAGCTATATTCCTCTTGCCCTTTAAGATTGAATAGCTCGAAATTATTCCAAATTAAATCCTCCGCAAAGATGGATTTGGGAAGCCGGAGCAAAAAAGGAAGAAGGCTTGGAAAATTATCGCTGATCAATACCCGTTCTTTCCTTTCATCGATATAAAACAATTTGGAATGGACTCCGGCAATGTTTTCGGAATAGACAAATGGCACGGAAATATTTGCCAGCAATGAAATTTCAATTGGTGCATCATGGCTAAACTGCTGGCGTATCCTTCCGTCTCGGCTAATTTCCACTAAGCTCGTTTGATCGCCAATGCACCATGCATTTTCTTTGGCTGCCACAATTTTCAATTTTTGAAAGCCTTCGATTGGGAAATGCCGGAGCCCTGTTTTCGGGTGAAAAGAGGCAATGCCGGGTGGATTATTGGTGCTAAAAAAGATGGTTTTATCCAAGTCGCTTTGGACGAAGTAATTAGGCTGTAAAGCAAACACTTCCTCTCCAAATTTTTGTCGGAAGGTGGTTCGATCTCCACTCAGCGGGTTCCAAATATCAAAATCCTGAAAAGGAAGGATTCCTTGCAGCCAAAGGAAACCGTCGGCATCTTCGAGGATTTGCCAAATATCATTGTTTATGAAGCTATCCTTTTCAACCGTCCAACTCTTGAAAGCATATCCATCAAAACGGTTAAGCCCGCCCTTGGTACCCAACCAGATAAAACCCCGGCTATCCTGGTAAAGGGCGTTGACTTCGCGATGGAGAAGCCCATCTTCCACGCCATAGGATTGATAATCGAAGATGTAATCCTGTGCGAATGCGGTCAGGGAATGCATCAGGAAGCCGAGAACAAAAAGCAGATATTGGCAGTAGATTTTCAAATTACCTACAATTTTATTGGTATTAAGATAGGAGGAAATTTGCTCTATTAGGCTGCGAAGTAGGTGCAGAAGGGGTACAATGCTAAAGGTCGTAAAAAAATTCATCCAATTGCTACGGAATCAAAATAGGAAAGCGTTGACCCACATTTTTTTCGAAACAACTCAATTGGGGTTTGACCTACCCAATAACCATTCCATCCTGCCTATAACAGAAAAGCGCAACTAACCAATTTCCAGCTAGTTGCGCCTTTTATTTGTACCCACGACTGGAGTCGAACCAGCACGTCCATATTGGACACCAGGCCCTCAACCTGGCACGTCTACCAATTCCGTCACGTGGGTGTTGGACAGATATATTTTAAAAAGAAAGGTTTTCAATTATGCTTGCACAAAGGTAAGAGAAAAAGAGAAGATTTTTATCGTTTGGCCCGTCAAATGGCTCAATCACCAATTTTTTAATTCTCAACTCAGGACGGCTTGCCTGGCTGCTTTCATGGGAATGCCGATGCACTTTTTTTCCATATAGGTCATCATTCTTTCAATGAGTGCCCGGGCTTCTCCATCGAGCGGTTCCATTTCTTTTATGAACACTTCCTGCATCGCCCGTTCTTTGATGGCTTTTATTTCGCATGGAACCTGGTGCATGGCAAGCTCAATCAGACGTTGGCGGTAGGAGTTTTCGAATTGTTGCAATTGCTCACAAAGCAATTTATTGGCTTTGGAAACTTCTTTTTCCCGGCAGCCAAGGTTTGCGGCTGCCAAGGCTCTAAGTCCTTCAATTTCAACATAATTTACATTGAAATTATCGACTACTTTTTGTTCAATATTGTGTGGAATGGATAAGTCAACTACCACTTTTCGGCTATTATCATCGCCCAAAAGTTGGCTGTAAAGCGCTTCGTCAATAATCGCTTGGGTTGCACCCGTACAGACTATTAGGCAATCAAACCCTTTGCTGTAATTCCCCAAATCGGAAAAAGGGTATGCTTCTCCATCCAGCATATCTGAAAGTTGTTGCGCTTTGTCGAAACTGCGATTGAAAATTTTTACATTTTCAAACTGATACTTTCGCAAAAACTTGCCGACCAAGGCGTTGGTTTGACCTGCACCGACCATCAGAACCCTGGATTTCTTGGAGATGCCCGCGTCCAATAATTTGTGAACGGCCAAAGAAACAATTGAAACCTGTTTTTCACCTATTTTGGTTTTGGAATACACTTCTTTGGCAGCTTCGACGGCAGAACTTATTGCCAGGCGCAGCTTGTCTCCGGTCAATCCCCATGCCGTGCATTGTTCGTAGGCTTCCCGGAGTTGACGAAGAATTTGCCGCTCCCCCACCACCATTGAGTCAATGGAAGCAGCCACCCGGTGCAAATGCTCGATGGCTTCCAGTCCTTGATAAAGGCTAATTTTTTCAGTCAAACCTTTGGAAGAAAGCGCCGGATTGATGAATTGGAAAAAGCGAACGGCAAACTCAGGGTCTATTGTACTGGATTTGCGGAAGAAGTACATCACCCGATTACAGGTGGTGAGATATAGCAACTCATCTAAACCAAAATGCTGTTTGATGGCTTCCAGCTCAATTCGCAAATCCGAACCTTCGACATCCTGAATAACAAAATTGCGGATTTCTTTCAGGTGGGTATTCCGATGAGTTAAGGTTAATATTTTATAGTTGTCTATCATAAGATTGTCAATTTCAGATGCAAAGATATACTCCAAGGCTGGTTTGAATGTCATAAAACTGTAAGAGGTTAGAATCATTTATTGCCCAGCCGGACCCCTTCCAGTTTGCCGGTGATTCGATAAAAAATTCCAGCCAAGACACCAAATACAAACCCGCTGATGTGTGCCCACCAGGCAACGCCAGATAGTTCTCCGTTCGCTAATCCATCCAGAGAAGCGGCTCCACTGACCCACTGTTGCCAAATCCAAAATCCGAGAAATAAAATAGCCGGAATGCGAAAAAAGAAGAAGAAAAAAAACAGTTTGACACGCGAAGTAGGAAATAGGACAAAATAAGTGCCCATTACGGCCGAAATGGCGCCACTCGCTCCAATGGTTGGAACCGGGCTTTCCCAATTGAAATAAATATGCCCGGCAGAAGCTGCCAATCCTCCCAGCAGGTAAAAAATCAAAAAATTTACATTGCCTATGGTCGATTCAATATTATCGGCGAACACCCAAAGAAAGAGCATGTTGCCAATCAAGTGCATCCAACTTCCGTGTAGGAACATGCTGGTAATCAAGGTGTACCAATCTTTCCCGCTGGTAATTTCTACCGGAATGGAACCGAAATGGTCCACAAAACCATTTAATTCCCCCTCGGGCATTGAAGTTTGAAAGAGAAATATGACGACGTTTAAAAAAATAAAAAAGTAGTTAAAGGCAGGAAAATATCCTCCTTTCACCTGGTCATCTCCAATGGGAAATATCATGAAGTTCGTATTCAGCAGTTCGCGTATTCAAGTGACGGTAATGCGGAATTGAACACCTGAATACACGAATTAGGTCTTGAAAAAATATTAAACCGTTGTACAAAACTAGTGGCAGAGTGTCAAACGACAAGATAGAAAAAATTAAAAATAAATCTTTTCACTAATATTACATCAATTTTAGAAAACGAGTCTGATGAATGAACTATTTCAATATTTCTCGAAAGCTATTAAGGGCGATGGTGCCTTTGTTTTATTGCCTTTGCTTCTCGTTCCTTTGGTTTCACTGACAGCAACAGCACAGTTGTTTGATTCTGATGAGCTTTTGCATTTGACCTTAAACACAAACCTCACCAAAGTTCTCGATGACCTCGGTGAGGAGGCAGTTTACCATCCGGCCACTATGATTTTTCCGGGGGATCAGGGCGAAGCTACTGTCTTTGCGGTAAAAATCAAGACGAGGGGCAACTCGCGCCAGTTGAACGAGGTGTGCACCTTTCCGCCACTTTTCGTAAAGTTTCAGAAAGAGAGATTAGAAGGCACTCTCTTTGAAGGTCAGCACAAATTGAAATTAGTTACCCATTGCAGGTACAACCAAAAGTATCAGCAATATTTGTTAAAAGAATATTTAGTTTACAAGATGTACAATGTGCTGACAATGGCCAGTTTCCGGGTGCGCTTGGTTGAAATCACCTACAAAGATATTGCGGGCAGACGTAAAGACAGCAATCGCCTGGGGTTCTTCATCGAAGACGTGGACGACATGGCAAAACGGGAAGAATGCAGGGAATTGAATGAGGAGGAATTTAAAAATCACCCTACCGTTGGAAAGAAAATTTTATTATCTGCCATGTTTGAATACATGGTTGGAAATTCGGATTGGGGTTTATCCAATTTGCACAACATCAAAATGATTATCCGCGAAGGTGCCAAAGAACCTGATGCGGTGCCTTATGACTTCGATTGGTCAGGGTTCGTAAATGCCCCCTACGCAATGCCACATTCTCAGTTCGGTACTACTTCCGTCAGGGATCGGGTTTACCAGGGGTTTTGTCACAGCAAGAGGGAGTTTGACTTTGTATTCAATTTTTTCAATCAGCGAAAAGAGCAACTTTACCAAGTCAT